>NZ_JAMYKU010000006.1:0-276200 GCF_040317575.1 Mesorhizobium sp. M1423 | reverse complement strand
GCGAGGAGGTCGCGTCGACCTTAATCAAGACGCTTCGGTGCGAGTGGATCCACGGCTTCATCGCCGACTTCTTCAACACTATCGGTCGAATTCGGTCGTTCAGAGTGTTTGGTTTTTGACCCTAGAGCATTCAGCCCAATGGTGTTACTTGGCACCGCAGAAATGCGGCTAAACAACAGATAGAGCAGGATGCCTCGTCATTTGAACGCATCCTGGGCTGTCGCTTCATGCGTTGATAGGATCAAGATCAGCACGGCGCGAAAAAGGCGGGAATTTCCCGCCTTTTTCATGTTCCATTGTCGTCTGATCAATGCAAGCGGCCGCTGGCGTGGGCCAGCATGGTGTAGACCTTGCCGGTATCCGACGTCAGGTAGGTCTGCGCCATGATGTTGTCGCGGTCGTTGCGCGACACGTCTTTGAGCAGCTTTTCGAAATCGTCGCAGTAACGATCGACAGCAGCGCGGAACTCCGCCTCCGACTGATATTTGCGGCGGATCTCGTCGAACGTCTGCTGGCCCTTCAGCGTGTAAAGACGGCGCGTGAAGACGTCGCGCTCGCCGCGCCGGTATCGGTTCCACAGCTCGATCGAGGCATCGTGATCGATGGCTCGGGCGATATCGACGGAGAGCGAGTTCAGCGATTCCACGACATGAAGCGGCGAACGCGGAGCGGGAGCCGGGCGCGGCGCTTCGGCAGGCGCCGCCGGCTTGGCGTCGTCTTCGCGCGATGCACCGGTCAGGAGGTCGCGCACCCAGCCGCCTTGCGGCGTGCGGCCGTTGGGGTCGCGCTGGCGCAGCGCTGTGTCTGCGGGACGTTCGAGGTCGAGCGTGCCGCGCAGCGCCGTCTCGCCCGAAGGCGCCTGCGGTGCACGGCGCTGTTCCGGAGCCGGAGCCGGGCGGCGTGGCGGCTCGGCGGCGCGTGCGGCAGGCGCTTGCGGCGCCGGACGCAGGTTGCGCTGTTCCGAACTGTCGGCGCTGCGGCCAGATTTGGCAACGATTTCAGAAAGTTCCTTCAGCGCGTTGATCTGCTCGGAAACGGCACGGCGGATAGCCGTGGTTGATTCCTTTGCCTCTTCCGGCATCTCGATGACGCCTTTCTTGAGCTCGGCTCGGGTGAGGTCGAGCTCGCTCTTGATCGAGCCGGCGGTGCGCCGCATTTCCTCGGTCGCATCGGCAAAGCGCTTGGTAGCCGAATCGACCACTTCGGAAATCGCGGCACGGATCTTGTCGGCGGATTCCAGCGTCTTGCCTTCGGCGTTCTGCAGCGTCTGGCCGACCAGATTCTCGAACGAGCGCATGACCCTTTCGAGATCTTCCGACTTCTTAACAAGGCCGACGGCGAGGTCCTCCAGCGACGATTGCCTTTCGAGCGTGTGCTCGAGGTTGCTCTGGGCCGAGCTCAGCAGATCCGAGGCGCTGGACAGCAACCGGCTGTGCTCGTCGAACTTGGTGGCGATAGAGGCAACCTCGCGCAAGGTCGAGGACGACAGCTCGGTGAGCCGCGTCGTGTTCGAATCGACAAGGCGCGCCGAGCTGGCGAAAGTCTGGGCGGTCTTTTCCGTGGTCGCCGCGAAGCTTTGCGTGCTCCCAGTCAGGCGTTCGTCGACCTGGCCGAGATTGGTCGCCGCCTGCTCGATCAATTGACCGAGCTGCGAGCTGGAGGTGGTCATGCGGCCGATGAGGTCGGCAACGCTGTCGGCAAGCGTCGAGCGCGCGCCTTCGACGGCCGACAGAGTTTCGGCCGTGCGGCTGGCGAGGGCGTCGACGAGGGCGGCGTTTTGAGTGCGCAGCTTCTCTGTCGCACGTTCGGTGACCTCTTCCATGCTCTTTTGCAGCTCGGAGCCGCCCTGGGCGAAGCGCTCGACCAGAGGCCGTGCCGTCTCGTCCAGGATTTTCGATATTTCGGCCGAACGTGCCGCAAGCATCGTACTGAGCTCGCGAGTATTGGCACCGATGGTCTTTGCAGCGTCGTTGGTGCTCTGGCCGATATGCTGGCCGACCGCGGTGAAGGTTTCGGCGATCGTGTTGGCACGCGAGACTAATTGCGCCTCGGCGTTCGAGACCTGTTCGTTGAGCTTTTGGCCCATTGTCTCGGCAGTGTAGGCGAGGCGGTTCTCGACGCTGGCGACCTGCTCCTCGACGCGGGCCGCTGTGGCGGCAGCACTCGATGCCAGGCGTTCGTCGGCACCGGCAAGCAGCTGCTCGATTTCACGGGCATGGACGGCGAGTTCCTGGCCAGTCTGCCTGGCGCGTTCGGCAACCCGCTGCTCGGTGCTGGTGAAGGCACCGACAATGTTGTCGGCATGTTCGCCGATTGCGGTGCTGCTGTCGGCGATACGGGACACCAGGCGATGATCGGCCTCCTCGAAGATGCGGCCGATCTCGGACGCACGTGCCGAAAGTGCTTCGGAGCCTTCGGCAATGCGCGAAATAAGTTGCTGGTCGGCGGCATCGAAAATGCGGCCGAGATCCGACGCACGTGCCGCGAGAGCTTCGGCGGATTCGCCGATGCGCACGCCCAGCCGCTCGTCAGCTGTTTCGAAATTGCGCAAGATGTCGCCGGCACGTGCAGCCAGCGACTGGGCCGTTTCGATGGCGCGAGAGACCAGCCTGTGGTCCGCCGCGTCGAAGGTACCGGCAATCTCACTTGCTCGGGTTGCCAGCTGATCGGCCGTCTCCTGGGCGCGCGCGAGCAAGGTGTTCGACGTGTCGTCGGCGCGGGCAATCAGTGCGCTCGACGTATCCTCGGCGCGGGCGGCGAGGCGACGATCCGCCTCCTCGAAGGTGCGGGCGATGTCCTCCGCCCTGGCGAGCAGAGCGGCCGAGGTCTGCTCGGCGCGCTCGGCGATCTTGCGGTCGGCATCGCTGAATGCAGCGCCCGCCTGCTCATGCAGAGCGCTGGTGACTTCCATGACCTTCTCGCGCAGCGCCCCGGCGACGAAGACCGCGCTTCTTTCGAGCACACTGCGAACGTTGTCGACACCCGTCGACAGCGCCCGCTCCATGGTGCTGGCGCGCTCCTCGATGATGCCTGTCTGCCGGCTGAACGCCTGCTCGATCTTTTCCACGTCGGCAGCGATGGCATCGGAGATGTCGGTGCTCCTGGCGGCGATCTGGTCGATATGGCCGGACAGCGAACGGTCGACATCCTTGCGCGTGTCGGCGAGCCTGGAGAGATCGTCCTGCAATGCGCGGGTCAGCATGTCGCGGCCCTCGGTCAGCTTGCCGACATGACCGGCGACAATCTCGTCGACCTCGCTGCGGCTCAATGCAAGCCTCTCCAGATCGGCTTCCAGAGCGCGCCTGAGGATGTCGCGGCCTTCGGCAAGCTTCTCGACCTGGCCGGCAACCAGCCCATCGATGCTCGAGCGGCTTTCGGCCAGCTTGGCGAGATCGTCCTCGAGCGCCTTCGACAGGGTCGAGCGGTCCTGGACGAGCTTCTCCGCGTGGGTAGCGACAAGGCTGTTGACGTTGCCGAGATCGGCTTCTAGGGCGCGCGAAAACTGTGCGCGATTGTCGGTTAATAGCTGCGACTGGTCGGCGATGGCGCCCCTGATCGTGTTGAGATCGGCCTCCAAAGCGCGTTTGAGGATGTCGCGGCCTTCGGCCAGTTTCTCGACCTGGCCGGAAACCAGCCCGTCGATGCTCGAGCGGCTTTCGGCCAGCTTGGCGAGATCGTCTTCCAGCGCGCGCTTGAGGATGTCGCGGCCCTCGGCCAGCTTCTCGACCTGACCGGAAACCAGCCCGTCGATGCTCGACCGGCTTTCTGCCAGCCTGGCGAGATCGTCCTCGAGCGCCTTCGACAGGGCCGAACGGTCCTCGGCGAGCTTGTTCATGTGTTCGGAGACGACGCCCCGCACGGTCTCGAGATCGGTCTCCAGTGCGCGCGACAGCTGACCGCGATCCTCCGCCAGCTTCTCGGATTGACTGGCGATGACGCCCTTGACGGTGCTCAGATCGGCTTCCAGAGCGCGTTTGAGGATGTCGCGGCCCTCTGCCAGTTTTTCGACCTGGCCGGCAACCATCACATCGATGCTCGAGCGGCTTTCGGCCAACTTGGCGAGATCGTCTTCGAGCGCCTTCGACAGCGTCGAACGGTCTTCTGCGAGCTTGTTCATGTGATCGGAGACAACGCCGCGCACAGCCTCCAAGTCGCTCTCCAGTGCCCGTGACAGCTGGCCACGGTCTTCCGCCAGCTTTTCGGACTGGCCAGCGATGACGCCCTTGATCGCGTTCAGGTCCGATTCCAGCGCGCGCTTGAGGATATCGCGGCCTTCGGCAAGCTTCTCGACCTGGCCGGCAACCAGCCCGTCGATGCTCGACCGGCTTTCGGCCAGCTTGGCAAGATCGTCTTCAAGCGTCTTCGAAAGCAGGCTGCGATCATCGGCGAGCCTGCCCGAATGATCGGCGATCAGACCTCTGATGTCGGACAGGTCGTTCTCGAGCGACTGGGAAAGACCGCTGCGGTCTTGCGCCAATTTCGCCGAATGGGCCTCGATGAGGCCATTGATGCCGGCGATGTCGGATTCCAGCGCACTGGCGAGTATGGCGCGACCCTCGGCGATCTTTTCGACTTGACCGGCGACAAGGCCGTCGATGCTGGCGCGACTGTCTGCCAGCTTGCCGAGGTCGGCCTCGAGCGCGCGCGAAAGAATGCTGCGGCCTTCGGCGAGCTTTCCGACGTGCCCGGCAACCATTTCATCAATGATCGTGCGGGCTTGTACGAGTTTTCCAGAGTCTTCGTTCAAGGCCTGGGCGAGCCGGTTGCGGCCCTCTTCAAGGCTTTCTAGATGGCTGCCCAGCGAAGCGTCGATCGCTGCACGCGATTCGTTGACCTTGCGCAGATCCTCTTCAAGGGCGCGCGAGATCAGGCCGCGGCCTTCGGCAAGCTTCTGCACCTGGTTGGTCACCGCCGCATCGATTTCGGCGCGGCCCTCGGCGAACTTCGCCAGATCGGCCTGCATTGCCGCCGCCATCCGGTCGCGGCTTTCGGAAAGTTTGCGGCTGTGGTTTTCGACGGCTTCCTCGATGCCGGCGCGAGCATCCGCAAGCCGCTGGATGTCCGTATCGAACGATCGCGATACGACATGGCGCGCCGCTTCCATGCGCCCGGCGAAATCGCCGGCGCGGGCTTCGAGCATGGTCGAGGTCGATGAGATGATGTCGGCCATGTCGGCGCCGATCTGGGTCTTGCCCTGATCGATCATCGCCGACAGCGTCTCCTTGCTATCCTGGAAGGTGTGGGCGATTTCGCGCGCGCGCTCGACCAGCGTCTCGTTGATCTGGCGTGCGCGAGCCTCCAGCGCGGCGTTGAGCTTCTGCGTACCGGTGTCGAGCGCCTCGGCGCGGGTCTGGAACTCGCTGATCAGCGCCTGGCCACGTTCGGCAAGCGTCCGCTCGATGCCGTTGAGGCTGGCTTCGAATTCGGAATTGAGTGTGCGCGCGGCACCGCCGAGCAGCGACACCATGCCGGTCGTGCGGTCGTCGAGCAGGTCGGTCAGCGACCGCGTCAGGCCATCGGTGGTGTCCGTCAGCTTGGCGATGCGGGTGTCGAGCAGGCTGGCGAAGGCCTCGCCCGACGTCGACAGCCGGTCGGTGATCGATTCGAGCCGGCCTTCCACCGAATCGAAGATCGACATCGAGCTCCCGTTGATCCTGTCGATCAGCGTGTCGCCGGATTCGTTGATCGTCATCGACAGCTTGGTCGAGGCGTTGAGAATGCTGTCGCGAATGATATCGCTGGCGGCGTTGATCTCGTCCTTCAGCGTCTCGTGGGCACCGGTGATCGAGGCGCGCACACGCTCGGCATGGGTGACGACCGCTTCGCGCTCGCTGCCCAGCCCGTCGACCAGCGAGCGGATGCGGGACTCGTTCTCCGAATAGGAGCGCTCGATCTGGTTCACCTCGCTGTGAACCAGCGTTTCGAGCTCGACGGCGCGCGCAAGCGTGCGTTCGATGCCTTCGCCCATGGCCGCCACCTCGCGGCGAACCGCTTGGCCGATCATCATGACGCGATCCTGGGCAAGATTTTCCGGCTCGGCCAGACGGAAGGCCACCTCGGTCATCGACTGCGCGGCAAGGCGCATCTCCTGAGCGCGGCGAATCATCACTGCGAATGCCCAGAACAGGATGACGGGCACGATTGCCGCGACCGCCAGGCCGATCAGCTCGGGACGGGCGAAAAACTGATCGAAGGTGCGGATGTTCCAGATGCCAGGTCCGAACAACAGGTTCGCGAGGCCACCGGCGCCGGCGATCCAGGCCAGCGAAACAAAAGCCACGACCCAATAGATCGTGTTCGAGGCGCGCCGGTTGAGGGTGTGCAGGAGCGTCTTATAGTCTTTTTGACGATCGTCGTTGGCCGGCGAGAAAGCTGGCGGCTGCGAGCCATTGCGCGTTGCGACAGGACGCAACTCAGCCGGCTTGGCTTTTGGCGCGGGATTTAGGTTCTGGCTTTGATTGGCGGCGGGTGCTGCATTCTGGGCCTGGTCGGGGGCAGGCGCCTCGTTCTGGCTGCGGCCTTCGCGCGCCAGTTCGTCGGCGGCTTGCGATATCTGCGCTTCCAGATCTTCCATGGATGCCGCGATGTCGAAGTCGCCGCCGGCATCGCCGCTCAGATCGATATCAAGTGCCTTTTCGAGTTCCCTGGCTACGTCGCTGTCGAGCGTTTTTGTCGTCGTTGGTTTCTTCGCCATGCCTTCGCTACCCTGTACAAGCTGCCGCGGGACTTATGGTTGTGCTTATTGATTCTGCCTAGCGTGTCCCGCGCAGGAGGCTGAAAATGGACCTGTCGTATCGTAATGACACAGCGGGGTAAAGAAAACATGCATTCCGTCCGATACGTAAAACTTTAAATATAAGGTTAACACAGCCGTGATTCCGGCGCCGTTATCGCGACATTTTTCCGGGTCAATCATTAACCCGTTGTCCACCGGATACGCCTATTTTTTGCGGCGGTCGAAGAACGGAGTCTCAAAGTGATACGTGGCGAAAACGGCATTGCCTTCTCGATGCCCGGCGGTGACGTGTCAGGGACAGCTGGGGCGCGGCCGATCGATCTGGCGCATCTTGCGCGCCAGACGATGGGCGATCGGAGCCTCGAGCAAGAGGTGCTGGCACTGTTCGTGCAGCAGGCGCTATCGGTGCGCGACAAGATCGTCGATGCGGATGTCAGGCAGCGGCTGCTACTGGCGCACGGGCTCAAAGGCTCGGCGCGCGGGGTCGGCGCCTTCGCCATTGCCGATTGCGCCAGTGCGATCGAATGCCGGCCCGACGACGCCAGCACGCTGAAGCGCCTTGGCTCACTGATCGAAGAAGTGCGCGACTTCGTCGCCGCCATCAGCCGATAGAACTTATTCCCAAAACGCCACGCAGCGGCGCTTTCGCGCCGCAGTTGACTTGCCTGGCAGAGTGATTATGTCGGCTCAGACTCCCTTCAGGTGACAAATGACCAAGTTGACCTTCATCGCCCATGACGGCACGCATTTTGACGTGGATGCCGAAAACGGCTCGACCGTCATGGAAAATGCGATCCGCAATGCGGTGCCGGGAATAGAAGCGGAATGCGGCGGCGCCTGCGCCTGCGCGACCTGCCATGTCTATGTCGACGAAGCCTGGACGGCGGAGGTCGGCGAGCCGGAAGCCATGGAAGAAGACATGCTGGACTTCGCCTACGACGTCCAGCCGAATTCGCGGCTGTCATGCCAGATCAAGGTGCGCGACGCCCTCGATGGGCTGGTCGTGCGCGTGCCGGCCCGCCAAGGCTGAAGCCGATTTTTGCCGCTGCCGCTTGGCAGCGGACCAATGGTCATGCAGTGTCGCGCCGTTTTCCCATTAAGGCGCATGCTTCATGACCGCTATCACCAAGACGGACGTACTCATTGTCGGGGCAGGGCCTGTCGGCCTGTTTGCCGTATTCGAGCTCGGCCTCTTCGACATGAAGTGCCATCTGATCGACATACTCGACCGGCCCGGCGGGCAGTGCGCCGAACTCTACCCGGAAAAGCCGATCTACGACATTCCGGGTTGGCCCTCGATCTCGGCGCAAGGTCTGGTCGACAAGCTGCTTGAGCAGATCGCGCCGTTCAAGCCCGAATTCACCTATAACCGCATGGTTTCGAGCCTGGAAAGGCTGGAGGACGGCAGCTTCCGCGTCACTACCGACGAAAACGAGGTGTTCGAAGCCAAAATTGTGGTGATTGCCGCCGGCGGCGGCTCTTTCCAGCCGAAGCGGCCGCCGATTCCAGGCATCGAACCCTATGAAGGCAAGAGCGTGTTCTACTCGGTGCGCCGGATGGAGGACTTTCGCGGCCATGACCTCGTCATCGTCGGCGGCGGCGATTCGGCGCTCGACTGGACGCTGAACCTGCAGCCGGTGGCCAAGAGCGTGACGCTGGTGCATCGGCGGCCCGAATTCCGGGCAGCGCCCGACAGCGTCAACAAGATGTATGCCATGCAAGAGATGAAGCAGCTGGAATTCCAAGTCGGACAGGTGACGGGCCTGACCGGCAGCGACGGCCAGCTAGCCTCCGCCACGATCAAGGGGCCGGAGGGCGATGTCGAAGTGCCGTGCACGCGGATGCTGCCATTTTTCGGCCTGACGATGAAGCTCGGCCCAATCGCCGAATGGGGCCTCAATCTCCACGAAAACCTGATCCCGGTCGACACCGAAAAATTCCAGACGTCGGTGCCCGGCATCTTCGCCGTCGGCGACATCAACTGGTACCCCGGCAAGCTGAAGCTGATCCTGTCGGGCTTCCATGAGGTCGCTCTAATGGCACAGGCAGCCAAGCGCATCATCAGCCCCGGCGAGCGCATCGTGTTCCAGTATACGACTTCGTCGACCAGCCTGCAGAAGAAGCTCGGCGTGGTCGACTGAAGCTCGCCGGATTTCACCAGGCCGGTCTACTCCGCCAGGGCTGGGGCCGAAGCCTCGGCATGGCCGCGAAGCGTTTTCTCCGGCATCAGCCAGAGCGTGATGAACGACAGCAGCAAGGTCGCGGCGGCGGCAAGAAAGATCATCACGAACGGCGTGGCTGAGGCGATATGGCCGGCCGTCTGCGTGCCTTCGCTGGCCAGCGGCAGCCCGTAACCAAGGGCGACGGCACCAAGCATGGCGACGCCAAGCGCACTACCCAGCGAGCGGAGGAAGGTGAGAACGCCGGTCGCCACGCCAAGGTGCATGCGATCGACGGCGTTCTGGACTGAGACAGTGGCAACCGGAAAGGTCGTGCCTGTGCCCAGGCCTATGCAGGTCGTCAACACCTCGACAAGCAATAGCGAGGCATGCCCGGCGACCAGGCTGAGCACGCCGAGGCACAGGATCGAGAAAACAGTTCCGACCATGGCAATGCGCTTGTAGTGGAAAAAGCGTGGGATCATTCGCGCGCTGAATGTCGCACCGGCCACCGTGCCGAGCATCAGCCCAAGCAACGCGGTGCCAGATTCGCTGACTGACAGGCCGACGACCGATTGCAGGTAGACCGGCAGATAGACCGACAAGCCGACATTGGCGGCCTGCAGCAGGAACATCGACAACGTGCCGGCGAGAACGATCGGATTGCCGAGCACTTCCAGCGAGATCAGCGGTTCGGCCGCGCGCATCAGCCGCAGCGCGAACGCGCTCCAGAACACCGCTGAGCAGGCGAGCAGTCCAAGGATTTCACGCGACAGCCACGGATACTCGCTGCCGCCCCAGTTCAAGGCAAGCAGCAGCAGCGAGGTGGCCGCGACCAGAAGCAGCGCGCCGAGGCCGTCGATGCGGTGATGTTTTGCAGCGATCGGCAGCTTCTTGAGCGGATTGTTAATGATCGCCATCGCCAGCAGGCCGAGCGGAATGTTGATCCAGAAGATCAGCGACCAATGCAGATGTTCGGCGAAGGTGCCGCCGAGCAGCGGCCCGGCGATGCTGGCGACGGCCCAGGTGCCCGAAATCCAGGCGGCGTAGCGAGCCCGCTCGCGCGGCGGCACGAGGTCGCCGATCACGGTCTGCGTCAGGGCGAACAGCCCGCCGCCGCCGGCGCCCTGGATCGCCCGGCCGACAACCAGGACCAGCATGTTGGGGGCCGTGGCGCTGACCAGCGACCCGGCGAGAAAGATCAGGATTGCCGCATAGACGGTCGGCCGGCGGCCATAGATATCGGAGATCTTGCCGTAGAGCGGCGCCACTGCGGTCGCGGTCAGAAGATAGCCGGTTACGATCCACGGCAGATATTCGGCATGCCCGAGCAGACGTGCCATCGTCGGCATCGCCGGCGCGACGATGGTCTGGTCGAGCGCCGCCAGCAGCATTGACAAAAGCACGCCGCCGATGATGGCGTTTTTCTCGGTTTCGGTCAGCGGCGTGCTGGTTTCCACCATCGCTTGCTTGTCGATAGCCTGGTCCATATCCGTTCATCCATTATGCCTGCGTGCACTTCCGCGACGGGCTGGGAAGCATCTAGTACGCCGATTGGCGTTTGCCGGAGGCTGATCCCTGCGAACCTGGCATATGTCGTTCGCTATAGGCCGATTTCGACAGCGGCTCGAAAGTTTTTCGAAGCTGGCACTATGCTTCGCCAAATTGGCTTTGTTCCAAATTTGGCTTTGTCCGACGCGGAGTTCAGCCGGGAGCGAGCCGTCCATTCTCAATGCGCTCGATGCGATAGTGCAAAAGCCGCAGGATGCGGCTTTGGAAATTGACGCTTTCCACACGATCGAAGCGCATCTGGTCCTGGTCGTGCTTGGCAAGCATGGCCGCTGTAATTTTCGCGGCCTTGGCCTTGGCCAATTCGCAGGTCTTTTCAGGGTAGCTCGCCTTCAAGGCGTCTTCTAGTTCGCGGCCATGGTTCTTGGCAATCTCGACGTGGCGTTCCTCATGGCGCTTGATGTCGGCGGACAAAGTCTCCCAGAACAGCTTGACGCCTGCATCGGCTTTGCGCGGGCGGCGCCATTCGGGAAGGATAACCTTGACCTTGACGGTAACGGCAGCGTCGGCAATCCAGCACGAGCCCGGCTTTTGCGCATAACTGACGCGGGTGGTGAACGCCATCTGGGTGGCGCCGGGATGCCGCGACCCGGTGCTTTTCACCTGAGGCCCGAGTTTCGACAGCTGGGTCCCGATGTCGTCGAGCGTCCTGCCGCCGATCGGGAAATAACTATATGTCTTGACGAGAGTCGTAGCGCCGGCCGGGAATGCGGTCAGAGCGAGCATCAGGGCGCAGAGGAGGGATCGTTTCATCGTGTTGCCTCTTTGCCCACCTTGCTTTACCGCCGTCTCCGGCGCAACGGAATTGATCCCCGGTCATGACGTGGGATCGAACATGGTTGATGGGCAATGATGACAGGGCGATGGCAGCTGGCGCATGGGCGCCATCTTGACCTTGGCGGCAAGGCCATCGTCGTCGGCATCCTCAACGTCACGCCGGACAGTTTTTCCGACGGCGGGCTGTTCGATGCCCCGGAAAAAGCGGTGGACCAGGCGCGCCGTATGGTGGAGGAGGGAGCCTCCGTCATCGACATCGGCGGAGAATCGACGCGTCCCGGTGCCTCTCCGGTGTCTGCAAAGGAAGAGCAGGCCCGCATAGTGCCCATCATCGAGGCGCTCGCGACGTCTGGCGGAACGCTGATCTCGGTCGATACCTATCGCCAGGATACGGCGCGGCTTGCCGTCCAAGCCGGTGCACATATCGTCAACGACGTCTGGGGCCTGCAGCGCGAGCCGGGCATTGCCAGCGTCGCTGCCGAAACCGGCGCCGGCCTTGTCATCATGCACACGGGACGGGACCGGCAGAAACTGCCCGACGTGATTGCCGATCAGCTCTTCTTCCTCAGGAAGTCGCTGGAAATCGCGCAACGGAGCGGTGTTGCCGACGACCACATCGTGCTCGATCCGGGCTTCGGCTTCGCCAAGGAGACAGCCGCGGAAAACCTTGACCTGATGGCACGGTTTTCCGAGCTTCGTGCGCTGGGCTTTCCGCTGATGGCCGGCACATCGCGAAAGCGCTTTATCGGCACCGTCACCGGCCGCGACGCAGCGGCAAGGGGCGCCGGAACCGCCGCCACAAGCGTCATCCTGAGGCTCAAAGGCGCGCATCTTTTTCGCGTCCACGATGTCGCAATCAACGTGGATGCGTTGGCTATTGCCGATGCTATGCTGGCACGTGAGATCGGGGAAAGCTGAGCCATGTATGTCATCCGCATGAAGAACTGCGCCTTCTTCGCCCGGCACGGTGTGCTGGACGAAGAGGAGACGCTCGGCCAGCGCTTTTATGTCGATGCGGCACTCACGGTAGACCCCGGGCGGGCGCTGGTCGACGATTCTATCGAGGACACCGTCAATTACGGCATCGCCTTTGCGGTCATCGAAAAGATCATTACCGGCGAGCGGCGCTTTCTGATCGAAGCGCTGGCGCTCGAAGTGGCGAGGGCGCTGACGGCGCGGTTTCCGCAGATCAAAAAGGCCGAGATCACCGTGCGCAAGCCGAACGCCCCGGTGCCGGGTGTGCTCGATCATGTCGAGGTGACCGTTGTCTGGCCAGAATAGTAACAACAACACCGTCTATCTCAGCCTTGGCGGCAATCTCGGTGATCCGGCGAAGTCGATGGCTGCGGCACTGGGCATTCTGGATGCCGACGAGAGCACGCGCGTCGTTGCCGTTTCGTCGCTCTACCGAACGCCGCCCTGGGGCAAGCTCGATCAGCCGGATTTCCTCAATGCGGCGGCCGAGATCTCGACCGCGCTTGCGCCGCGGGCTTTGCTCGACCTTTGCCTCGACGCCGAGCGAAAACTGAAGCGGGTGCGGGAGGAGCGCTGGGGTCCGCGCCTGATCGACATCGACATTCTGGTGTTCGGTGACCGCATCATCCACGAGACCGGACTGGAGGTGCCGCATCCGCGCATGCTGGAGCGCGCCTTCGTGCTGGCACCGCTGGCAGAAATTGCACCGAAGCTTGTGGTCGACGGCAAGAGCGTGTCGGAGCGACTGGCCGCCGTCGACACGTCGGGTATTGAACGGCTGCCGTCAGGCCGGAAATGGTGGAAGACCTGACGCTGCCGCCATCGGTGGCCGAAAATCAGCCGGAAAACCCACCACCGTTGAGGAATATTTGTTCGTCCGGTGTCGTCTCCCGGCCAAGCATCCTGTTTCGGTGTGGAAAGCGGCCGAAGCGCTGGATGATGTCGCGGTGTTCTACGGCATATTTCAGATAGGACGGGGCTTTGGCGGCGGTAAGCTCCATCGATTTGAGCTGATCGGCGAGATCCTCCGAATGCTCATAGGGCAGATAAAGAAAGACGCGGAGCTCTTCGTCGAGCGCCAAGTCATGGCCGGCAGCGATCGCCTTCCCGGCAAAATGCCGCGCCAGCGGGTCCGTGGCGTACATGTGGCCAGTGCCGCGAAAGCAGTTTCGCGGAAACTGGTCGAGCAGGATCATCAGTGCCAGCGACCCTTCGGCGTGTTCGGACCAGCCGTCGCATTCGCGGCGGGCGGCGGCGAAGTGCAGATCGAGAAACCGGGTGCGGAAGTCGGCATCAAAAGCGTCGTTCTTCTCGAACCATGCGTCCTCCCCGGCGTGGCGCCAGAATCTGGTGACGGAGAGCGCGCGTTCGTCCAGTTCATCCATCATTCGCATCTTCCCAAGGATTAATCGGCCGGCTCGGATTTCTGCAGCACGCCGGCGGTTTCCTCATTGAGCGCCTGACCCGCGCGGCGTGGTGTGCTGAGCGGTGTCGGGATGGGGGTGCCAATATTGCCTTTGAGGAAGCGCCGTCCGGCGCGGATGCCTTCGGCCTGTTGAAGCTCGAAACGGGCAGCGTCGCGGCGGCGGACGTCCTCGAGTACCTCGGCGACCTCTTCCGGGTCGACGCCGAGGGCTTCCAGCGTCGAGCCGCCGAAGACAAGCGCCGATTCGAACGTCTCGCGGAGCTGATAGTCAACGCCGGCACGAATGAGCTGCAACGCGGTGCCGCGGTCGAACGCCCGTGCCAGCACTGTCAGCAAGGGAAACTCCGCCTTGATCAGTTCCGCGATGCGCACGGCGGCATCGGGCTTGTCAACGCAGATCAGCACGGCGCGTGCCCGCCCGGCTCCCGCGGCTCGCAGGATGTCCAGCCGCGTGCCGTCGCCGTAATAGACCTTGAAGCCGAAATCGGCCGCTGCTTGGATCATTTCGACCTCGTTGTCGATGATCGACACGTCGATGCCGCGCAACAAAAGCGGCTGGCTGGCGATCTGGCCGAACCGGCCAAAGCCTATGATCAGCACGCTGCCGGTCAGGCCGTTGGCGACATCGACGCCTTCAAGCGACTGCTCGTCGCGCGGCGTCAGATACCGCAGTGCAATGATCGCCAACGGCGTCAGCACCATGGAAATGATGACAATGGCGGTCAGCATCGCATTGGCTTGGCCGTCGATAATGCCCACCGCAGCCGCCGCGGAATAGAGGACGAAGGCGAATTCGCCGCCTTGCGCCATGAAGACGGCGCGCTCGAGCGTTTCCCGATGGTCGGTTTTGAGGACGCGGGCAACGATATAGATGCCGATCGCCTTCATCACCATGTAGGCGACGACATAGATGGCAATGAGCTGCCAGTTGACGACGACGACATGCAGGTCGAGCGACATGCCGACGGCGAGGAAGAACAGCCCGAGCAGAATGCCGCGGAACGGTTCGATGTCGGCCTCCAGCTGGTGGCGGAAGGTCGATTCCGACAAAAGCACGCCGGCCAGGAAGGCGCCCATGGCCATCGACAGGCCGGAAAGCTGCATGGCGAGCGCTGACCCGAGAACGACCAGAAGGGCAGCTGCGGTCATCACCTCACGGGCGCGCGCATCCGCCAGGATACGGAAGAACGGATTGAGCAGATAGCGCCCGGCAACCACCAGCCCGACGATCGCGGCAAGGCCGATGCCGACCTCCGTCAACCTATCCGACAGGCTCATATCGGCGCCGCCCGGCGCGAGGAAGGCGATCAGCGCCAGCAGCGGCACGATGGCCAGATCTTCCAAAAGCAGGACCGAGACGATGCGCTGGCCCTTGGGCGTTGCCAGGTCGCCGCGTTCTTCCAGCAATTGCATGACGATTGCCGTCGAGGTGAGTACGAAACCGGCGCCAGCGACGAAGGATTGCGCGATCGGGAAACCTCCCGCCAGGCCGACGCCGGTCAGCAGAACCGCGCAGACGCCGACCTGCAGCGCACCAAGCCCGAAAATCTCGCGGCGCAGGCCCCATAGGCGTGACGGCTGCATCTCCAGCCCGATGATGAACAGGAACATGACGACGCCGAGTTCGGCGACATGAAGAATGGCTTCCGATTCGGAAAAGACGCGCAGCCCGAATGGGCCGATCACGACGCCGGCCGCCAAATAGCCGAGGATGGAGCCAAGTCCCATGCGCCTGAAGATCGGCACCGCAACGACGCCGGCGGCAAGCAGCGCCACCACCTGGATCAGATCGCTGTTCGATGCCTCTGCCGCCATGCCTGCCCTTCCGCTCGCCTGGGAGTCAAGCGGCCAAGATAGGGGCTTCGGAGCGGATCGAACAGTGTGAATCCGGCGCATTGTGCAGGCGTTATTGCAGGCGCACTGCACAGGATAATGGGCCTCCGGGCGTTGCTTGTTTTCGCAATCCGGCGCTAAGGACGCCCGGCTTCGGCCAGTGGAGGGTGAGCGACGATCAAGTCGCGGCCCTTTTTGAGGAGATGACTGACATGAAGAAGTTCTTGCTGGTTGCCGTTGGCATCGCGGCACTTGCCGGCTCTGCCTGTTCGAAGGCACCCGAGTGCACGACCGAGATGCTGACCAAGAAGGCTCAGGACATGACTGCGGCACTTCAGGCTGCGATTACCAAGGATCCGGCCAAGGCAGCCGACCTCACAGCCAAGGTCCAGGCGGTCACAACCAAGTATCAGGGCGGCACGACAGCAGCCGAGGCCTGCAAGGCCTATGACGAGCTGATTGCAGCGATCAAGGGCTGAGCACCCATCTGCATGTCAAGGAGGGCGGCGGCGTTTGGTTGCCGCCTTTTCACGCCGAAAGCTCAGTTCGGAGTTATGGAGCCGACCTCGACTGCATCGATCCGCTTCAACTTCATGCCGATGACCGGGACCAGCTGCTGGTCGACGCGCACGGCAACGGTCACCGTCATCGAATTGTCGTCGGGGACAAGCGCCTGCATCACGCCGCGCAACTGATTGCGATTAATGGTGAAAACCACCTTGTGCGCATCGATGACATTGCCACCGATAATGTCGAGGCCGGAGCCAGCGGCCCCGCCCATGAAGCTGCCCTTGTAGCCCTGCCGGCCCTTGTGTTCGATCGTTGCCGACATCTGCTGGGTGAACATACCGACCCGGCAGCCGCCGTCGAGCGACATGCCGACCTTGCCGTCAGGCGTCGAGCCAATGAAGCTGCAGGTGAATTTCGTGCCCTTGTATTTGCCGGCAACGATTTCTCCGGGGCCGACCCATTTGCCCTCGACCGATCGAAAGAACTGCTTGTCCGGTTCCGCCGCCGAAGCCTTTCCGGCAATGCCGATGGTTGCGACAAGGGCGAGCGCCACGGGCAGCACGCTGGACAAAATAACGCTTTTCATCGACGACACCCGGCAACAAAGAGACTGGTTTGGACGCTTCCGACCATGAACAAGATTGGTTAATGCTTTGTCACCCCAAGGCGATAGTCACGTCTCGGAAGCGGATGTTTCTTTTTCTTTCTTTGCCGCAAAGGAGGTCAGCGCGGAAAGGAAATCGCCCAATCCTGGACGCCTGACGGCGTTAAAGGGCAGGGGCCTTGCCGTTTCCATCGCTGCAATGCCGATGCGCGCCGTCATCATGCCGTTGACGACGCCTTCGCCGAGCTTGGCCGAGAGCCGAGCCGCAAGGCCATGGCCGACGATCTGCTGGACGAAACTGTCGCCGACGGCGATCGACCCAGTGACCGCGAGATGGGCGAGAACGCTGCGCGCCAGGCGAAAAAAGCCAAGCGTGCCGGGGCGGCCGCCATAGAGCTCCGACAGACGGCGAATCAGCCGGCCGGCTTCGAACACGACATAAGCGACGTCGACCAGGGCGCGCGGACTGACCGCGGTCACCAGGGACACGCGCTTCGCCGCTTCGAGGATCATCATCTTGGCGCGGGCATCGAGCGGGCCGAGGATCTCGGTCTCGGCCAGCCGCACCAGATGGCCGCCATCGATGATCTCGCCGCGCAATTCGGCCAGCGAGCGCCTGCCGGCCGCGGTTTCGGGCTTGGCCGCGACAAATGCCGACAACTCGTCGACCACGGCGCGGGCGGCCTTCGGATCATCGCGGGCAATCGCATCGAGCGCCCGCTTCTGCAACTTTTCGACCTCGGCGAGGCGAGCAATCGCCACGAATTCGCGGATAAGGATGACCACAAGCGCCAGGATGGCGATCAATGCCATTCCGGCCGCCAGCCAGCCCAGCCACTCGGCGCGCTCGAACAGGTCGCGAATCAGCTGGTCGGTCCAGAGGCCAAGGGCGAGCGAAACCAGAACGCCCAGCGCGCCGAAGAACAGGCTGCCAAGCAGCGAACGTTTTCGCGGCGCAATCGCCGGCGGCGGTTCGGCAGCGACGATATCAGGCTCGTCGAAGACGTCGATCTCCGCCGGTGTGACCACGGCAAGATCCGCCTTCACGTTACGCGGCTTTCGCGCCGGCGCGGCCTCGGCCCCGGAATGGCGAGCCGTCGGATCTACCTTCGGCTGGGGCTCCGGCTCGATGCGAAAGGCCGCCGGTCTGCGGGGCGCGCTCATGCGAGATGATCTCCGATCAGGAACTGCACCGCGCGGTCGAGCCTGATATGCGGCAGCGACAGCGTCACGCCCTCGGCCGTGCGCTCGAGTTTCGGCGGGCGAAAGCGCACGAAGCGGATCGCCGGGTCGTCATCGTTCTGCTGGTGCTTCGATTCGAAACCATCGAACACCGCATCAACTTTCTCCGGCAAATCACCGGGAAATATGGCTGTTTCGGTCTTTCCGTCAAAGGTTTCGCCATTGATTTTTTCGCCACGCAATGGCGTGCCGATAATGACCGGCAAAGTCTCACGGCCCAGCTTGACCGTGCCTTCCCGAGTCGCGCGCATGGCCGCCATGGCGACGACGTCGACGTCGGCACCAGTGAAATTCGCCCGCGCCACGGCGCGGTCGGCAAGCCGCCGCACGATCGCCTGCAGCCGGTCGTGGCTTTCGTGGTGCAGATGGTCGGCCTTGGTCGCGGCCACCAATATGCGGTCGATGCGTCTTGAAAACAGGTCGGTCAGGAAGTTGCCCCGGCCGGGCCGGAAACAGGACAGGATTTCGGTGACCGCGCGTTCCAGATCGGCCATCGCACCGGGGCCGGCGTTCAATGCCTGTAAGGCGTCGATGAGCACGATCTGCCGGTCGAGGCGCGTGATGTGTTCGCGAAAGAACGGTTTGACGACATACGTCTTGTAAGCCTCGTAGCGCCGCTCCATCATCGCCTGCAGCGATCCGTAGCGGGCGCGCCCGAGGCCGAGTTTCGGCAGCGGCGCAAAGGTCAGCGCCGGCGATCCTTCAAGATCGCCGGGCATCAGGAAGCGGCCGGGCGGTAGGGTCGAAAGCGCCCGCTCGTCAAGCTTGCAGGCCTTGAGGTAGGCGGCGAAGCTCTCGGCGAGACGGCGCGCCGTCATCTCGTCGGCGTCGGCGTTGGGGTCGACGGAGGCAGAGAGCGCCTGCCATTCCCGCGAAAGATCGACACGCACCGGCAACACGGCCATCTCGAAGGCCTCACGCGAAAAATCGGCGTAAGACTTGCCGAGCAGCGGCAGGTCGAGCAGCCATTCGCCGGGATAATCGACGACGTCGACGGACAATTTGCCGGCGGAAAACATGCGGCTCCAACCGGAGGCCGATTCGTATTCGATGGTGAGCCTCAGTTCGGAAATCGCACGCGTCGAGTCCGGCCAGACACGGTCGTCGACAAGAGCCGCGATGTGATCCTCGTACTGGAAGCGTGGTACGGCGTCGTCCGGCTGCTCTTCGAGAAAGGCCCTGGCGATGCGCCCCGATTTTTGTGCCTCAAACAGCGGCAAGCGTCCGCCATGGACCAGATTGTGCACAAGGGCCGAGATGAACACCGTCTTGCCGGCGCGGGACAGCCCGGTCACGCCAAGACGCAGCGACGGAGCGAAAAGCCCGGCAGCGCGGCCTGACAACGTATCCAAGGCGATCTTCGCCTCGTCGGTGAAAGTCGTCAGCGATGATGCCAAAATCTGTTCTCGCGGGGCCGGTCAGCCACCGATATAGGCTTTGAGGCGCGGCTTTGAAATGGCCTCAGATATCGGCAGGCGTCAGGAAGGCTTCGAGATAGCCGGCGCCAGGCGCAGCCTCCGCAAGACTGCCGTTGAACCGGACCACCGCAAGTGCGGAGGTCGGGAAGCCGTGGTTCAGCATGGCCCGCGCGGTCTCGTTGCCGTCGCCTGAGAGCGCCATGGCGAGATCCTCAATCATCGGATTGTGGCCAATGACGAGCAGGGCGTCCAGCCCGCCATTCTGCCGGACGGCAGCGAGGTACGCGGCGGCATCGTCGTTGTAGAGCGCGTCAAAGAACAGCACCCGGCCCGTGTCCGTATGGCCAGCTAAGCTTTCCAGCGTCTGGCGGGCACGCCTGGCGCTTGAGCACAGGGTGAGGCCCGGTACGTATTTGCGAGAACGCATCAGCACGCCCATCGCTTCGGCATCGGCGAAGCCAGATGTATCGAGCGGGCGGTCGAAGTCGGCGACGCCGGGCAGCGCCCAGCCGGCCTTCGCATGCCTCAGCAGGTAAAGTCTGGTCACCGGATCCCCGTTGTGCCGGGCACCGAACCCGTCAATACGCCGCAGGATTTGCCATCAGAAGAGCTCCGTGCGCAATGGCAAGCGTCCTTCAAGCATAGCGAATCATGTATGAATTCGGTCGTATTCTTCGCAAAAAGGGCATCGCGGATGCCGTTTGTCCGGGACTAACAATTGCGTGAAACAGTCGTCGATTGACCTTGTGCAGTTTTCGGTCCGCGAATATATAGGCGCCAAATTTGGGGTTTGTTGGGTGAGTCGAATGAACGACATCGTTACCGCCGATTACGTACCCTCCGAAGACGAGCCGTTCATGAACGAGCGGCAGAAATCCTATTTTCGCCTGAAGCTCGTCACCTGGAAGAACGACATCTTGCGCGAAGCGCGCGAAACTCTCGAAATCCTGCAGCAGGAAAACGCCAACCATCCCGATCTCGCCGATCGGGCTTCCTCAGAAACCGACCGCGCCATCGAACTTCGCGCCCGCGATCGCCAGCGAAAACTCATCTCGAAGATCGATTCCGCCCTCCAGCGCCTTGACGAAGGCACCTACGGCTATTGCGAGGAAACAGGCGAGCCGATCGCGCTGAAGCGGCTCGACGCGCGCCCGATCGCGACCTTGTCGATCGAGGCACAGGAGCGCCATGAGCGGCGCGAGAAGGTGTACCGCGACGACTGAGTCGGCGGGAAAAACAGAGCGGCATCGGTAAAGCGTTCAAAATGGCCGGTTTTCCGGCCATTTTCATTGGCCGTTCGCTATCAGCCTATCTTTTCTGATTGGACAACTCGCCGAGGAGCTTCGTCATCTCGTCGTCGAGAGAGGGCGATGCCTTCGCCACTGGCTTGCTCGGCGTTTGGCTGAAGCGTGGCTCGTCGAGGGAAACCTCCAGCTCCTTCATCAGCGCATCGTCGATCGACTCGTGCTGTGCCGGCGGCTCGTATCTTGCCGGGGAGTCCTGTCTTGCCGGCGGCGGCGTATGCCGTGAAGCATTGGCGTTGACGGATCCATAATTTGGCAACGGTGTGACGTTCGATGCCGGTTTCGGCGCCGGTGCCGGCATTGTTGCCGGCATTGTCGCCGGCTGGCGGGCTCGGACAGGGGTTGCGGCTACGCTTGCCGCCTGCGGCGGCGCTTGCCTCACCGGCGCGGCTGTGGTCTGAGCCGATCTTGCTGCCGGCTGGTGGCTGTTATCTCCGGTCAATGCCGGGCGGCGCAGCGCCGAGAGCCTGATGTCGCGCTCGACGACGACGTCGGTCGGACCACCGATCAAGAGCAGGTGCTCGATATCGTCGCGGCGCACCAGCACCAGCCGCCGGTGACTGTCGACCGCTGTGGCATCCATGACCGCCAGCCGCGTCTTGCGGTTCCTGCCGCCGGCGACGAATGTTCCGAAGGTCAGGCTGCGGACCAGCCTGATGATGAGAAGAATGATAAGCAGAAGGACAAGTACTGCAAACGTCCACAGGATTGCCGCGGCATAACCAGGACCCGCCACGCCATCCAGCCATTGCAGCATTGGTTCCCCCAAAATCAGCTTTCGAAGAGAGGCGACACTAGACTGTTGCGGCAGGCCACCGCAAGTTGCCTTTCACGCTTCGTGAACAGCTTGAAACACCGGAAGCGGAACGGCGTCTTTTTAGCGGACATTTGCCGCCGGGCCTTTTCCCGACCCTGAGAATATGATTCAACCGACACCGGAATTCACGAGCAGGGGGAACATGGCCAAGGAAGCGCGCGGCGATTTCTATCCGGTACCTATCGTCGACCAGAACACGCGACCGGGAGCGGTCACCCGGCTCATCGTCTTCATCGTCGTCCTGACGGGGGCAGCGATCGTCTTCGGCCTTTTCCGCGAGCGACTTGGCGACCCATTCCTGCTCGGCATGCTTGGCGTGTTGGCGATGATCGGCGTCGGCTTTCTGTTCGCCACTGCGATCGGCTTCGTGCACGTCACGCCGCGCTCGACAAGCGACGAACTGTCGAAAGCTTTCGTCGATTCGATGTCGCAAGGCCTCCTGGTCACCGATACCAAAGGCCGGATCATCTACGCCAACCGGACCTATGCCGACATGACGGGTGCCGAGTCGGCCGCCGACCTCAAGACGGTCGAAGGTTTGCTTTCAGACGTTCCCGAGGCCTCGGTGACCATATACCGGCTGGCGTCAGGCCTGCGCGACGGCCAGCCGGGCGACGGCGAGTTTCGGCTCGCGCAGTCCATTCGGCCAGGCGCCGAACCGGGCGCGCGCTGGTACCGCGTCCGGGCCCGCGCGTTCAGCGTTCCAGGCCAGCGGCTGCCCATGCTTGCTTGGCAGCTTGCTGATATCTCGCGGGAACGGGCCGAGCAGGAGCGGTTCTTTCTCGACCTGCAAAAGGCCATCGATCACCTCGACCACGCGCCGGCCGGTTTCTTTTCGGCCGACCAGGAAGGCCGCGTCACCTATATCAACGCGACCCTTGCGGAGTGGCTGGGCATCGACCTGGCCAGCTTCACCCCCGGCGCCATCACGCTGCCGGAGATCGTCGCCGGAGACGGCATGGCGCTGGTCCGTTCGGTCAAGGCCGACGCGGGTACCACGCGCAATGCCGTTATCGATCTCGATCTGACGACGATGACCGGTGAGGCGCTCCCGGTGCGCTTCATGCATCGTGTTTCGGCCAGCCGAGAGGGGCTCAACGGCCCGACTCGCACCATCGTGCTCAACCGGACGCAAGGCGAGGACGCTTCGGCCGACCTTCGCGCCTCGGAAATACGCTTCACGCGGTTCTTCAACTCGACGCCGATGGCGATAGCCGGCGTCGACCACGCCGGCCGCATCCTGCGCACTAATGCGCCGTTCCTGTCGCTGTTTTCCTCGGTCGTCGACCGCGACGCGGTCGATCGGCGTGTGCGGCTGGATACGGTGATCCACGAGCGCGACCGGCCGGTTTTCGCCGCGGCGTTCGAAAAGGCACGCCAGCAACAGGCTGATATCGAGCCGATCGATACGGTGCTGCCCGGCAATGAGGAGCGCCACATACGCTTCTACGTCAATGCGGTCGCAGACGGCACCGGCGGCGAGGGCGCCGAGGAATCGGCCATCGTCTATGCCGTCGAGACCACCGAGCAAAAGGCCCTCGAGGGCCAGATGGCGCAAAGCCAGAAGATGCAGGCGGTCGGCCAGCTCGCCGGCGGCATCGCGCATGATTTCAACAATGTGCTGACCGCCATCATCATGGCTTCGGACCTGCTTTTGACCAACCACCGGCCGTCCGATCCGTCGTTCCCGGACATCATGAACATCAAGCAGAATGCCAACCGGGCGGCCTCGCTGGTGCGGCAGTTGCTGGCCTTCTCGCGCAAGCAGACGTTGCGGCCGGAAGTGCTCAACCTGACCGACGTGCTCGCCGACCTAAGAATGCTGCTTGCCCGTCTGGTCGGCAACGATATCAAGCTCAGGATCGACCATGGCCGCGACCTGTGGCCGGTCAGGGTCGATATCGGGCAGTTCGAGCAAGTGGTGGTCAATCTGGCGGTCAATGCGCGCGATGCGATGCCGGCGGGCGGCGACCTCACCGTTCGCACCCGCAACGTCAGCGCCGGGGAATGCAAGACCTTTTCCTATCGCGAACTTACTCCGGCCGACTATGTGCTGGTCGAGGTCGAGGACAGCGGCAGCGGTATCGCGCCTGATGTGCTGAAAAAGATCTTTGAGCCCTTCTTCACGACAAAGGAGGTTGGCAAGGGAACGGGCCTCGGCCTGTCCATGGTCTATGGCATCATCAAGCAGACAGGCGGCTTCATCTTCTGCGATTCCGAAGTCGGCAAGGGATCCCTGTTCCGCATCTTCCTGCCGCGGCACATTGCGGAGGCAAGGAAGGCGGGCGAGGCTGGAGAAGTGCCGGCCGCACCTGCCAAGATCGCCGACTCAGCCAAGGATCTGTCGGGCTCGGCCACGGTGCTGCTGGTCGAGGACGAGGACGCCGTACGCATGGGCGGCATGCGTGCACTAAAGTCGCGCGGCTACACCGTCCACGAGGCGTCGTCGGGCGTCGAGGCGCTTGAAGTCTACGAAGCGCTCGGCGGCAAGGTCGACATCGTGGTCTCAGACGTGGTGATGCCGGAAATGGACGGCCCGACGCTGCTTGGCGAATTGCGCAAGCGGCAGCCCGACATCAAGTTCATCTTCGTGTCCGGATATGCGGAAGACGCATTCGCCAAGAACTTGCCGGCCGACGCACATTTCGGCTTTTTGCCCAAGCCGTTTTCGCTCAAGCAATTGGCCACGATCGTCAAGGACATGCTGGAATCCTGACCCTTCCAACGCTCCGCTTGCGCAATGCCGTGAGACTGCCATGATTGCAGGCGAAACGGGCGACGGGTTTTGGAAAGCATGCCGTGACGCCACACAACGAGGCCAGCAAGGGCGACTACGCAAGCACGGTGCTGCTGCCGGGCGATCCGCAGCGCGCAGAATGGATGGCGCAGACTTTTCTGGAGGCGCCGCGCTGCGTCAACCGCCGCCGCGGCGCGCTTGGTTTTACCGGCCTGTTTCGCGGCAAGCCTATCAGCATCCAGTCCACCGGCATCGGCGTCCCGTCATTCCTGGTCTACGTGCACGAGCTGCTGGATTTCTATGGTGCGAAAACACTGATCCGCACCGGCACCTGCGGCGGGCTGACCGCCGAGCTGGCGCTGCGCAGTCTGGTGATCGCGCAATCGGTGCGCGGTGAAAGCTCAGAAAGCGTTCAGAGTTTCGGGCTCTATCGTGCCAACGCCAGCCCCGATCCGGCATTGTTGGCCCAGGCGTTGACCCGGGCAGCCGAACTCGGCATCGACCAGCGGGCCGGCCTGACCATCTGCAGCGATATTTTTTATCATCCGCAGGGGCGTGAGCGCTTTGCCGAAGCGCAGGCACAGGGCGCGCTCGCCGTGGACATGGAAACCAGCGCGCTCTACCGCATCGCGGCCGATTTTGGTGCCCGGGCACTGTCGATCCTGACCGTCGTCGACAATGTGGCAACCGGCGAGCAGACCGACTATGCCGAACGCCAGGGGCTTTTCACCAATATGACCCGGCTGGCGCTCGACGTGGCGGCGGAGAGCTAGCGGCTTTCTGCCTTCCGGTGCTAATTCTCACGAGGTTGCGCATATTTTTTTCAACGTTTGGTGCAGGTCGAGGCGGTAAAGGCACCGTCCGGCTGCTTCATGATGATGTCGAAGGAGGGGGTGGTTCCGCTTTCCAGCGTCGCTTGCGTAAGCGAGATCGAGTTGCCGCCGGCGGTGTAGCCGCCGAGCGGACCCAGCCAGGTGATCACGCCGTCTGCATCCATCTGATAATTATAACTCTGCGTCGCGGTGCCGAAGCTCACCGGACCGCTATAGACGTTTCCGTTGATGGTGATGTCGCCGAGGCTGAGGAACATGCCAAGCAGATAGACTTCGCAATGATAGGGGCCGTCCGGCAGCTTGCCGTCGCTGAAGCCAGCGCGCGCTACGGTCGTCGTCGCCAGCAGAAGCATGGTGATGAAAATGCAAGACGTTCGGAAGGCCATGGCGTCGCTCGTTTAAGGGTTCGAACTTGCCCCATTTCGCTGCGGCGCTGCAATCCTCGCCAGCGCGCAAATGATGCTGCTCAAAATTCGGGCATTGGCCTGTATATGAGTAAAACTTAGGCTGATACGGGTGATCTTTTCTCATTTCGAACCTGGCAGGCGAGGTTCATCTCCTGCGGCTAATGCATTAACCGACTGACAGAGCTGGGAAATCTCAGATCCTCCGATTTTGCTCCGGTGATTGGCACAGCCGTTGCATGGTCTGTTCCGATGCAGTTAACCAGCTTGGGAGTTTAAAAGTATGAGGGGCAGTTTCTCGACAATAACAAAAATGTTTTCGGCCGGCGTGGTCACCGCCGGCCTGCTGATGAGCATTCCCGCCAAGGCGGCCGACGACACCATCAAGGTCGGCATCCTCCATTCGCTGTCGGGAACCATGGCGATCTCGGAGACGACGCTGAAGGACGCCATGCTGATGCTCATCGAAGAGCAGAATGCCAAGGGTGGCCTGCTCGGCAAGAAGCTCGAGGCGGTGGTCGTCGATCCGGCTTCCAACTGGCCGCTGTTCGCAGAAAAAGCGCGGGAGCTGATCTCGAAGGACAAGGTCGCGGCGGTGTTCGGCTGCTGGACCTCGGTGTCGCGCAAATCGGTGCTGCCGGTGTTCAGCGAGCTCGACAACATCCTGTTCTACCCGGTCCAATATGAGGGCGAGGAGAGCGAGCGCAACGTGTTCTACACCGGTGCGGCGCCGAACCAGCAAGCCATTCCCGCGGTCGACTATCTGATGAGCGAGGATGGCGGCTCGGTGAAGCGCTGGGTGCTCGAAGGCACCGACTATGTCTATCCGCGCACCACCAACAAAATTCTTGAAGCCTATCTGAAGGCGAAGGGCGTTGCTGCCGAAGACATCATGGTCAACTATACGCCGTTCGGCTTCTCCGACTGGCAGACCGAAGTCTCGGCAATCAAGAAGTTCGGCTCGGCCGGCAAGAAGACCGCTGTCGTCTCGACCGTCAACGGCGACGCCAACGTGCCGTTCTACAAGGAACTCGGCAATCAGGGCATCAAGGCCGAGGATATTCCGGTCATGGCCTTCTCGGTTGGTGAGGAAGAGCTTGCCGGCCTCGACACCGCGCCGCTGGTCGGCCATCTCGCCGCCTGGAATTATTTCGAGAGCGTCGACACGCCCGAGAACGAGAAGTTCATCGCCGACTGGCACAAGTTCATCAAGAACGACAAGCGCACCACCAACGATCCGATGGAAGCCCACTATATCGGCTTCAACATGTGGGTGAAGGCGGTCGAGAAGGCCGGTACCACCGATCCGGACAAGGTCATCGACGCCATGGTCGGCGTCTCGGTGCCGAACCTGACCGGCGGTTATTCGACCATGATGCCGAACCATCATATCACCAAGCCGGTGCTGATCGGCGAAATCCAGGCCGACGGCCAGTTCGAAACCGTCTCGCAGACGCCGGGCCTGGTGATGGGCGACGAATGGTCCGACTACCTGCCCGACTCCAAGGACCTGATCTCCGATTGGCGCGCGCCTCTATCCTGCGGCAACTTCAACGTTGCCACCGGCAAATGCGGCGGCAAGGGAACCAACTAATCCTCCCGGTCTGTCCTCCCAGACCGCAAAGCCTCCGGGCGGGCTCCTTCTCCAGCCTGCCCGGAGGCGACATTCAACCTCCAAGAGCCACCAGAAACCGATGATCCTGATCCGCGCGATTGGCCTGATGCTGCTGCTCCTCCTGGGGGCGCTGCTGCCGTCGAACGCCAGCGAAGCAGATCTGCGCGCCGTCATCGCCAAATTCGCCACTGCCGCCAATTTTCCGGCGATCGAAGCCGTCGTGCGCGAGCTTGCGGCTTCCGGCGATCCGGCCGTCGAACGGCCGCTTGCCGCGCTTGCGGAGGGCAGCCTTTACGTCCGCAAGGCCGATTCACTGGTCTTTGTCGGCAAGGAGAGCGGCGACGGTATTGAGCTGCTCGATGCGCTCACCGGCGAAAAATCGGGCGAAGCTGCCAAGGCCGACATCACCAAGATCAAAGTCAACAACACGCTGCGCCGCGTGATCCGCGACGCGCTGGGCACACTGACGCTTGGCTCCAAGGACCCGGCCGTGCGCATTGCCGCCGCCGACACCATGTTCAAGACGCCGGACGCGGCAAACATCGAGCCGCTCGACACCGCCATCGCCAATGAGAGCGTGGCAAGCGTCAAGGCGCTGCTCGAACATGCCCGCGCCGCGTCGGTTCTCGTTTCCGACAGGCCGGAGGCCGACAAACTGGCGGCTATCGCTCTCATCGGCGCGCGCGGCGACCGCGATGCGGTGTCGCTGCTCACGTCTGTAGAGGCCAATTCCGAAGGTGCGGTGAAGGACGCGGCGACGGCTGCGATCGCCAATATCAATTCGACGCTGGCGCTGTGGGATGCCGGCCAGAATATCTGGTACGGCATATCGCTCGGATCGGTGCTGCTGCTGGCGGCGATTGGCCTGGCCATCACCTTCGGCGTCATGGGCGTCATCAACATGGCGCATGGCGAGATGGTCATGCTCGGTGCCTACACGACCTTCGTCGTGCAGGAGGTGATCCGGAATTCCTTTCCCGGTCTGTTCGACTGGTCGCTGGTCATCGCCTTGCCGCTGGCCTTCCTAGTGGCGGCGCTCGTCGGCCTTGTCATCGAGCGCGGGCTGATCCGCTTCCTCTACGGCCGGCCGCTGGAGACGCTGCTGGCGACATGGGGTGTGTCGCTGATCCTGCAGCAGGCCGTACGCACCATCTTCGGGCCGACCAACCAGGAGGTAGGCAACCCGTCATGGATGTCCGGCTCGTTCAATATCGGCCAGCTTGCCGTGACATGGAACCGGCTCTGGATCCTGGTATTCGCGCTTGGCGTGTTCGCGGTGCTGCTCTACGTGATGAAGCGCACGCCTTGGGGGCTGCAGATGCGTGCCGTCACCGCCAACCGCCGCATGGCCGCCTCGATGGGCATCAGGACGCCGTGGGTCGACGCCCTGACGTTTGCACTCGGCTCCGGCATTGCCGGCATAGCCGGTGTCGCGCTCAGCCAGATCGACAACGTCTCGCCCAATCTCGGTCGCGGCTACATCATCGACAGCTTCATGGTCGTCGTCTTCGGCGGTGTCGGCAATCTCTGGGGCACGCTGGTCGGCGCCTTCTCGCTCGGCATCGTCAACAAGTTCCTCGAACCTTATGCCGGAGCGGTGCTCGGCAAGATCGTCGTCCTGGTGCTGATCATCCTGTTCATCCAGAAACGCCCGCGCGGCTTGTTTGCGCTCAAGGGCAGGTCGGTGGAAGCATGATCACGGGACGTTTCTTTGCCGCCGGCGCCGATCGTCGCGTCGCCATCACCATCTTCGTCCTGCTGGCGGCCGCCATCGTCGTGCCGCTGCTCAACCTTGCGGTCTCGCCGACAAGTTCCTTCTACGTGCCGTCTTATATCGTGGCGCTCACCGGCAAATATCTCTGCTACGCACTGCTCGCCTTGGCGCTCGATCTCGTCTGGGGCTATTGCGGCATCCTCTCGCTCGGCCACGGCGCCTTCTTCGCGCTCGGCGGCTATGCGATGGGCATGTACCTGATGCGCCAGATCGGCTCGCGAGGCGTCTACGGCAATCCGCTGCTGCCCGACTTCATGGTGTTCCTGAACTACAAGGAATTGCCGTGGTTCTGGTATGGCTTCGACCATTTCTGGTTCGCGGCGGTCATGGTGCTTGCGGTGCCCGGCCTGCTCGCCTTCGTCTTCGGCTGGTTTGCCTTCCGCAGCCGCGTCACCGGCGTCTATCTGTCGATCATCACCCAGGCGATGACCTATGCGCTGCTGCTTGCCTTTTTCCGCAACGACATGGGTTTCGGCGGCAATAACGGCCTGACCGATTTCAAGGACATTCTGGGCTTCAACGTGCAGGCCGACATGACACGCTCGGCGCTGTTCGCGGCCAGCGCCGTCATGCTCGCGTTTGCCGTCTTCGTCACCTGGGCAATCGTCGGTTCCAAATACGGCAAGCTTTTGATGGCGGTGCGCGACGCCGAAAGCCGCACGCGCTTTCTCGGCTGGCGGGCGGAGAACGTCAAACTGTTCGCCTTCACCGTGTCGGCGGTGATGGCCGGCATCGCCGGTGCGCTTTACGTGCCGCAAGTCGGCATCATCAACCCTGGCGAGTTCGAGCCGTCCAATTCGATCGAGGTGGTGGTGTGGGCGGCCGTCGGCGGGCGCGGCACCATCGTCGGACCGATCATTGGCGCGCTTCTGGTCAATGCCGGTAAATCCTGGTTCACCGGCGTGCTGCCGGAGTTCTGGCTGTTTGCGCTGGGCGGCCTGTTTGTCGCCGTCACGCTGTTCCTGCCCAAGGGCATCATCGGCATGTGGGATTCCTGGCGCGGCAATGCCAAGGCGCTGCGGGCAGCCTCGATTGCCGAGGAAGCCGGCACCGATCCTGACACGCCGGTGCCGCCGAAAACCGATCGCTCGGCGGCGAGAAGGCCGGGCGACTGGTCGGCCTCCGGTGCCGAACCGCAGCCGGCGGAGTGATGGCCTGATGTCGAAGAGCAACACCATCCTCTATCTCGACGGCGTGTCGGTTTCCTTCGATGGTTTTCGCGCCATCAACAACCTGTCGCTGGTGCTCGACAAGGGCGAGATGCGGGCGATCATCGGCCCCAACGGCGCCGGCAAGACGACGATGATGGACATCGTCACCGGCAAGACGCGGCCCGACGCGGGCGAGGTCTTCTTCGACGGCGAGGTCGACCTGACTAAACACGACGAGGCCGAAATCGCCATGATGGGCATCGGCCGTAAATTCCAGAAGCCGACCGTCTTCGAAAGCCACACGATCGAGGACAATCTGATGCTGGCGCTGAAAGGCCCGCGCTCGATCTTCCCGGCACTGTTCCATCGTCGCTCGGCCGCGGAACCGCGGCAGATCGACGACATTCTCGGCATCATCCGGCTTGGCGACAAGCGCGACGAACTCGCCGCCAATTTGAGCCATGGCCAAAAACAATGGCTCGAGATCGGCATGCTTTTGGCGCAGGATCCGAAGCTGCTGCTGGTCGACGAACCGGTTGCCGGCATGACAGACGCCGAGACTGAGGAAACCGCGCGGCTGCTTAGAGACATCGCGCGCGACCATTCGGTCATCGTCGTCGAGCACGACATGCATTTCGTGCGCGAGCTCGGCGTCAAGGTTACCTGCCTGCACGAAGGCTCGGTACTTTCCGAGGGCTCGCTCGACTTCGTTTCGGCCGACGAGCGCGTCGTCGAAGTCTACCTGGGGAGATGAGCATGGTCTGGCGCGTTCCGTTCCATCATTTCGACCTTTCGTTTTTCAGGCGTTGGAGAAAGCGCTGACCATGCTCGAAGTCTCCAATGCCACGCTGCATTACGGCGCCGCCCAGGCGCTGCGCGGCGTCTCGCTAAAGGCCGGCGCCGGCAAGATCACCTGTGTGCTCGGCCGCAACGGCGTCGGCAAAACCAGTTTGATGAGATCGATCGTCGGCCATCACCGGCTGACGAGCGGAAGTGTTGCCTTCGAGGGGAAGGCGCTCGACCGGAGCGCGGCGTATGATCGCGCCCGGTCGGGCATCGCATTCGTGCCGCAGGGCAGGGAGATCTTTCCACTGCTTACGGTGCGGGAAAACCTCGAATCGGGATTCGCGCCGCTGAAGCGCGCCGACCGCAACATTCCCGGTCACGTCTTCGAGCTGTTTCCGGTGCTGAAGCAGATGCTCGCGCGCCGCGGCGGCGATCTGTCCGGCGGCCAGCAGCAGCAGCTTGCCATCGGCAGGGCACTGGTGATGCGGCCGAAACTGCTGGTGCTCGACGAGCCGACCGAAGGCATCCAGCCGTCGATCATCAAGGATATCGGCCGCGCCATCCGCTATCTGCGCGACCAAGCCGGCATTGCCGTGCTTTTGGTCGAACAATATCTCGATTTCTGCCGGGAATTGGCCGACGAGGTCAATATCATGGACCGCGGCCAGATCGTCCATACCGGCCCCGCCGAGGATCTCGACCGGGCGGACGTGCGGAAATTCCTGACCGTCTGAATTCTTATTGATTCTATTACTTTGCAACTCTGGCGCACCGAAGATTGCGTGCTAGATTTTGCTTGGCCTTGGTGAGTCGGCCGCTTTCCGTACCAGTTCCAAATTGGCAGATCAGGGGAAGGCGCGGGCCGCTTGCGCGCAAGCCGCTCCCTCCAGCGATCTGTTGTCGTCCAACATTTCGGGTGCTTGGGAGCCAGGGCCAGACGATGGAGCGCTATGTCGAGGACTACCAGAAACGACGGCTCACGGAGCGTGTCGACATCATAACGGCCATCAACATTCTGAAATCGCAGGGATATGAACACGACGAACTTATCGCGGAGATCACCAAGGTCTTCTATGTCGATCTCGATGCTTTCAACGAGATCGTCAGGGTTGATCGGCGTCCGGACGAGCGCGCCGCATAGGCGGTAATCTAGGAGCCGGCCAGCCGGACCGCCGACAGCGGGGCGTCAGCCTGCGACCCGCTTCATCAGCGCGATGGCGCCGAATGGAGCGCGGACCTTGCCCTCGGTGATGAAGTAGACGAACACGTCGCGTGGCTTGACCGGCGCGTCGGTCGAAGGATCGGCGCGCGGCAGCTCGGCCGGTACCTTGCCTTGCGCCCAAGTCTTGGCGCGGGCCGCCCATTCGTCGAGCGCCTTGGGCGTATAGCAATCGGGATTGTCGTCGCTGCCGGTCTGCAGGCGCGCATAGATGAAATCGCCGGTGACGTCGGCAATCGCTGGATATTTAGCATGATCAGCAAAAACGATCGCGACCTTGTGCTTGCGTGCCAAGGCGGCGAACTCGGGCACGACGAAGCTGTCATTGCGCACCTCGGCCGCGTGGCGCAGCGCAACGCCGTCCTGCTTCTCCGGCAATAGCTTGAGGAACGCCTCGAAGTCGTCCGGGTCGAATTTCTTGGTCGGCGCGAACTGCCACAGGATCGGCCCAAGCTTGTCGCCAAGTGCCGCGACGCCCGACCCGAGGAAGCGCATAATCGATTCGCCGGCTTCGCCGAGCACGCGGCGGTTGGTGACGAAGCGGTTGCCCTTCAGCGAATAGACGAAACCATCCGGCGCCTCGTTAGCCCATTTGACGAAGGTCGGTTCCTTGAAGCTCGAATAATAGGTGCCGTTGACCTCGATGGTCGGCACCTGCCGGCTGGCATAATTCAGCTGCTTGGCCTTCGACAATTTGTCCGGGTAGAAGGACGTGTCCCAGGGCTCGAAGGTCCAGCCGCCCATGCCAGCGCGGATTGTTCCTGATTGAGTCATGGTAGTCCTCCCGGTTTGCAGAAAAGGATCACGCGATGGCGGTCGTCTCGACGGCTTTCGCCATGTCGACGACCGTCCATCCTGGCCGATATGGATTGGGCCGGCGACCCGTTTCGCGAAAGCCGTAGGCCTTATACAACGAAACGTTCCGTTCCATTCTGGAATTGGTGTAGAGTCGGATTTCAGGCAAGCTCCACAGGCGCGTCTGTTGCTCGGCCCAGTCGAGCAGCCCGATGCCGAAACCCTTGCCTTGAAAGGCGGGCGCAACGGCGACGCTGAAGATCATTGTGTGGTCATCGTGCCGTTCGAGAACGATCAGGCCGGCCGGCTGTCCGTCCTGCTCCGAAAGCCAGACCTCGCCGCGTTCTATGCGCGGCGCATAGTCCTCGGTGACCGGGATCGGCGGCGCTCCGAACAGGGCAGTGTAGGGCGCGTAGGCGTCGGTGGTGAGCGAGATCACCGTAGGGAGATCATCGGCCCGAGCGGCTCTCATGATCAAAACTGGCCCGCGCCGGCAGCGGCCGCAATCACCTTGTCCATGCCGGCGGCTATCGCGGCGACAGCATTGCGGCTAGCGTCGCCCAAGCCGTGGCGTTCCGCCAGCCAGTGTGCGTCATTGTAGGAGAGCCAGACCTTGCCTTGCTCGTCCTCCCAAGCCAGCGCCTTGACCGGCAGATCGATGCCGGCAAGCTGCCGGTCCTGCATCAGTGGCGTACCGCCTTTGGGATTGCCGAAAATCAGGAGCTGGGTTGGACGCAGTGATGTTTCGACATTGCGCGCACCGGCGGCGTGGTCAATGCGGGCGAAGACCAGCAATCCTGCACGTTCCACAGTCTCGACCAAGCGATCGATGGTTTCGGCCACGCCGAAGCTGCTTTGGACCGTGATGAGACCGTTCTTTGCCATCACTCCGCCGCTTCGCGCTTGCCTCCGGGGCGCCGCTCCAGCAATTCCCTCAGGAACTGCCCGGTATAGCTGCGCTTTTCGCGAACGATGTCCTCCGGCGTGCCGGACGCCACCAGCTCGCCGCCGCCGTCACCACCTTCGGGGCCAAGATCGAGAACCCAGTCAGCGGTCTTGATCACCTCTAGATTGTGCTCGATGACGACGACCGTGTTGCCCTGGTCGACCAGCTCGTGCAGCACTTCAAGCAGCTTGGCGACATCGTGGAAATGCAGGCCGGTGGTCGGTTCGTCGAGGATGTAGAGCGTTTTGCCGGTTGCCTTGCGCGACAGTTCCTTGGCGAGCTTGATGCGCTGCGCTTCGCCGCCCGATAAAGTCGTCGCCTGCTGGCCAACATGGATGTAGCCGAGGCCGACCCGTTTCAGCGTCTCCAGCTTGTCGCGCACGCCGGGCACGGCGGCGAAGAAATCGACGCCTTCCTCGACCGTCATGTCGAGCACGTCGGCGATGGACTTGCCCTTGAACAGCACGTCGAGCGTCTCGCGGTTGTAGCGCTTGCCGTGGCAGACATCACAGGTGACATAGACGTCGGGCAGAAAATGCATCTCGATCTTGATGACGCCGTCGCCCTGGCAGGCCTCGCAGCGGCCGCCCTTGACGTTGAACGAGAAACGGCCCGGCTGGTAGCCGCGCGCCTTGGCCTCCGGCAGGCCGGCGAACCAGTCGCGGATCGGCGTGAAGGCGCCGGTATAGGTTGCAGGGTTGGAGCGCGGGGTGCGCCCGATCGGCGACTGGTCGATATCGATGACCTTGTCGAGGAATTCCAGCCCTTCGATGCGGTCGTGATCGGCAGGATGCTCACGCGAGCCCATGATGCGGCGTGACGCCGCCTTGAACAAGGTCTCGATCAGGAAGGTCGACTTGCCGCCGCCGGACACGCCGGTGACGGCGGTAAACGTGCCGAGCGGGATTTCAGCGGTGACGTTCTTCAGATTGTTGCCGCGCGCGCCGACGATCTTCAGCCGGCGGTTCTTTTTCGCCTCGCGCCGAACCGCAGGCGTCGCCACTTCGAGCTCGCCCGACAGATATTTGCCGGTGATCGAGGCGGGAGTCGCCATGATCTGCTGCGGTGTGCCCTGGGCGATGATGTGACCGCCATGGATGCCGGCGGCCGGGCCGATATCGACGACGTAGTCGGCATGCAGGATGGCATCCTCGTCGTGCTCGACGACGATGACCGTGTTGCCGATGTCGCGCAGATGCTTCAGCGTGTCGAGCAGGCGGGCATTGTCGCGCTGATGCAGGCCGATCGACGGCTCGTCGAGCACGTAGAGCACGCCGGTCAGGCCGGAGCCGATCTGCGAAGCGAGGCGGATGCGCTGGCTCTCGCCGCCCGACAGCGTGCCGGAGTTGCGCGACAGCGTCAGATAGTCGAGACCGACATCGTTGAGGAAACGCAGCCGCTCGCGGATTTCCTTGAGCACGCGCACTGCGATCTCGTTCTGCTTGTCGTTAAGCGAAGCAGGCAAATCGGTGAACCACTGGTCAGCCTTGCGGATCGACAGCTCGGTGACCTCGCCAATGTGCTTGCCGGCGATCTTGACTGCGAGCGCCTCGGGCTTCAGCCGGTAGCCGCGGCAGGCCGGGCAGGGCGTGGCCGACATGAAGCGCTCGATCTCCTCGCGCATCCAGGCGGATTCGGTTTCCTTCCAGCGGCGCTCGAGATTGGGGATGACGCCCTCGAAGGTCTTGGTCGTCTTGTAGGAGCGCAGCCCGTCATCATACTGGAAGGCGATTTCGCGCTCGCCAGTGCCGTGCAGGATGGCCTGCTTTGCCTCTTCGCTCAAATCCTTGAACTTGTCGCCGAGCTTGAAGCCATAGGCAACGCCCAGCGCTTCCAGCGTCTGCGCATAATAGGGTGAGGTCGACTTCGCCCACGGGCTGACGGCGCCAGCACGCAGCGAGACATTCTCGTCGGGCACGACCAGGCTGGCGTCAATGGCGCGCTGGCTGCCGAGCCCGTCACAGGTCGGGCAGGCGCCGAACGGATTGTTGAACGAGAACAGCCTGGGCTCGATCTCGGGAATGGTGAAGCCGGACACCGGGCAGGCGAATTTTTCCGAGAACAGCATGCGCTCATGCGTCTCGTTCTTCGACTTGTTGACCGAATCCTCGCCGGTCTGGCTGGCGTCGAGCGGCTTGTCGGCAAATTCCGCCACCGCCAGCCCGTCGGCCAGCTTCAGCGCGGTCTCGATGGAATCGGCGAGCCGCGTCGCCAGATCGCCGCGCACGACGATGCGGTCGACGACGACGTCGATGTCGTGCTTGTACTTCTTGTCCAGCGCCGGCACGTCGGCGATCTCGTAGAAGACGCCGTCGACCTTGACGCGCTGAAAACCCTTTTTCTGCAGCTCGAGCAGTTCCTTGCGGTACTCGCCTTTGCGGCCGCGCACCATCGGTGCCAGGATGAACAGCCGGGTGCCCTCTTCGACCGCAAGCACCCGGTCGACCATCTGCGAAACCGTCTGGCTCTCGATCGGCAGGCCGGTGGCCGGCGAATAGGGGATGCCGACGCGGGCGAACAAAAGCCGCATATAATCGTAGATCTCGGTGACGGTGCCGACCGTCGAGCGCGGGTTCTTCGAGGTGGTCTTCTGCTCGATGGAGATGGCCGGCGACAGGCCGTCGATCTGGTCGACGTCCGGCTTCTGCATCATCTCGAGGAATTGCCGTGCGTAGGCCGAAAGGCTCTCGACATAGCGGCGCTGGCCTTCGGCATAGATGGTGTCGAAGGCAAGCGACGACTTGCCGGACCCCGACAGGCCGGTCATGACAATCAGGCTGTCACGCGGCAGGTCGAGATCGACATTCTTCAGATTGTGTTCGCGTGCCCCGCGAATGGAGAGATATTTATGGTCGGCCATCGCCGGTCGCCGCCTCAGAATCTGGAATTCGTGGGATGGGCGGGTTTTCCCGACCACCCCCTATGTAGGTAATTTCGCCGCCTTTTCGAGAGACGCCACAACTCTCGACCAATGCGTTTAACCGCCTTTCGCGCGAACGGGCAAGCGGAAAGAACAAAGGCCGAACACGCTCCTGACAAAGGCTGCCCGTACAGCCGGCTTCACAATGCGTCTCGCGATCACATTTTTCGGTAATCGGCTATTCAAGGTTGACGTCCATGCGTCACGGGGGCAGACTCCAAACGTCAACGAAGCCGGCCGTCTTTCGATGGCCTCGCGGCCTGGGGCTAGCCTGCGAGACGCCGTGGGTTATGCGATGAGCGCTTCGACGACGACAGTCGCAACGAACAGAAGGAGAGCAGAGGCATGACTCCACCGGATAGTTCCTTGAGGCTCCACGTGTCGCTGGAGCCGCGGCAGGTATAAGTAGCCAGGTCAGGCGTTTAGCGCTACCTGCCAACGTTGACCTGCCGATCCCCACAACAATCAGAGACTGCTAGTCGGATCGTCGGCTGAATGCCGCGAAGCATCCGAAATAAAAAGCCGGCAGTACACTCCCGGCAATTTGGATTTTAGATCCAAGAGGCCCCGTCAGTTGCACAAGCAATGGCGGGGCTGTTCGTTTGAAGCGCACATTTGCGGTGCATACCAGGCGAACTTAGCGGCTGGGAGGCCTGATCCCGCCGGTGGCGACATCGATGGTGATGCTACCGGAAATCCGAACTTCGGTATCGCCGATCTTGAATGTGCCGTAGCCGCTGCTGGGAACCGCCCCGTCGGGCTCGGGCTGCAGCGCTGGCTCGGCGATGCGATAGTCGCTGGTCACACCGGGCAGGGCGCCCCTTTGCGCCGACGTCGAATTATCTTGGGCAAATGCCGTGCCCACCAGCATGTTCGTGCCCACAATGGCGGCAATGGCAAGGTATAGGCTGGGTGAACGGCTGGCGGTCATCACCTGACTATAGTGCGGCGATAGCGCCGAAGCCAGACCGGCGGCGCTGAAAGTTGCCGGCCCTTATATCGCTTCGAAGGTGCTTCACGCGGCCTGTTTGCGAGTGTCGAAAACATGGTCGACGAGGCCCCAATCCTTGGCCTCCTGCGCGGTCATGAAAAAGTCGCGGTCGAGCGTGCGTTCCACTTCTTCGTAGGTGCGGCCGCAATGCTGGGCGTAAAGATCGGTCATGCGCCGCTTGGTGCGAAGGATGCCCTCGGCATGGCGCTGGATGTCGGAGGCCTGGCCCTGGAAACCGCCGAGAGGCTGATGCAGCACGATGCTGGCGTTGGGCAATGCGATGCGCCGCCCCGGCGTGCCCGCCATCAAGAGGAACGAGGCCATCGAGGCGGCGAAGCCCATACAAACGGTGGAGACCGGGCAGCTGATGTACTGCATCGTGTCGTAGATGGCGAAACCGCTGGTCACCACGCCGCCCGGCGAGTTGATGTAGAGCGAGACCTCCTTGTCGGGATTGTCGGATTCCAGCGACAGAAGCTGGGCGCAGACCAGCGCCGAGGTGCCGTCGTCGATCGGGCCGTTGATGAAGACGATGCGCTCGCGCAGCAGCCGCGAAAATATGTCGAAGGCGCGTTCGCCGCGGCTCGACTGCTCGATCACCATCGGCACCAGATTGGCAAGGCCGCTCATCGTTTCTCTCCGTTGACTATTGTCGTTCAGGCCGCGCGCAGGAAGAGGCGCGGGATGTTGGCGGCGATCTGCTTGTGCCTGGGATTGCGCGCTTCAAACGAAAGCCGACAGCCGGCGCCTGCCATCGCGATCTCCGGCATCGCTGCCCGAGCAAAACCATCATGGACGATGCGCAGATGCGTGCCGCCGGAAACGGTGCGATCGAGCGTAAAGGTGACGATGCTGTCCACCGGGCTGTCGTCCATTGGGCTGTCCACCGGGCTGCCGGGCGGCGCCTGCGTATCGCCGGGCGCCGGCCGTTCCCGCCAGGAATAGCGCAGCAGCCGTCCGGGATCGGCGTCGAGGATTTCGCATTCGATCGGCGCCTCCGGCGCTTTAAAGGCAAAGCGGCTACCGATCTTTGGTTCAATGTCGTTCGGCATCATCCAGGCCGCGAGCAGGTCCGGCACCGTCAGCGCCCGCCACACCTTTTCCGGCGGCTCCGGCAGCTCGCACTCGAACTCGATCTTGTCTGCCGCCATTTCCGCGCGTTCTTTGCCTCGGCTGGTCATTGGTCCATGTCCTTCAAAACCGTCTTGAGCCTTTCGATGCGCTCTGGCCAGAACGCGCGGTAGCGTTCGATCCAGCCGAGCAGTGGCGCAAGCCCCTTCGGATCGGCGCGGTAATAGGCGTTGCGACCGGCCCGGCGCTCGACCACGAGGCCGGCGCCGCGCAGCACGGCGAGGTGTTGCGATACCGCCGGCTGCGATACCGGCATGCCAGTGCGCAGTTCCGACACCGTCATCTCGCCGCCGGCGAGCCGCTCATAGACGGCGCGACGCGTCGGATCGGCCAGTGCCCGAAAAATCTCTGCTTCGATCATGTCAAAAGCATAAGTCGATACTTATCGGTTTGGCAAGCCGTGTTTTTAAGACAGGCGGTGTTTTTTAAGACGGGCGAGGTTTTACAAACTCGCTGGAAGCCAGCGTCTCACCATGTCAGGGGATCCGTTGAACGTCGCCTCGAAAACTGGTGACGCGAGCACGGCATGGATATGAAGCATTTCGGAGCCGACGTTTCGGAAGCCATGTCGCCTGCGCGCGGCAACAACAAGCGACTGTCCGGCAGTCAAGACGACATGCTCTTCGTCGATCCACATCTCGGCCTTGCCAGCGATGACGGTAAGCACTTCCTCGACCGGGTGCCAATGTGTCGGGGCGCCAACCGCTGGTTCGACCCATTGTTCGAATATGCAAAGTTGAGTTGCGCCGTTGCGGGCCGAGACATGCATTCGGGTCTTTACCCCCGCCCGCCATTCTTCTTGCGGCTGATCGTCATGCGCAACCGTCTTCATGCGTTCGCCTCGATCCCATGGTCTGTGGAAATTCGACGCCAAGACACTACTTCTTACTGACAACTATTGACAGTGCAGGGCCTGTACTATAGAACGAAAAGAGAACAAAAACGTTGTGGGAAAAGGCAGCGACGGCAGGCATGGCTTATCCATAGCCTGTAAGGTGCAGCGACAGAAATCTGGTTTCGGATGAGCGCGGAGAAGTATCATGGCGGGTAGCGTCAACAAGGTCATTCTGGTGGGCAACCTCGGGGCGGACCCTGAAATCCGCCGCCTGAATTCGGGTGACCCGGTTGTCAACATCCGCATCGCGACGTCGGAAAGCTGGCGCGACAAGACGTCCGGAGAGCGCAAGGAAAAGACCGAGTGGCACAATGTCGTGATCTTCAACGATCAGATCGCCAAGGTGGCCGAGCAGTATCTGAAAAAGGGCATGAAAGTCTACGTCGAGGGCCAGTTGCAGACGCGCAAGTGGCAGGACCAGACCGGCAATGACCGCTATACGACCGAAATCGTGCTGCAGAAATTCCGCGGCGAGCTGCAGATGCTCGATGCACGGGGCGAGGGCGGCGGCCAGGTCGGCAACTATGCCGGTGGTGGTGCCAGCCGCGGGTCCGATTTCGGCCAGTCCGGCCCGGACGAAAGTTTCAATCGCGGTGGCGCCAACAAGGGCACCGGCGGTGGTTCGTCGCGCGAACTGGACGACGAAATCCCGTTCTGATTTCTCGGGGCGGACTGCCCTTGCGGCGAAAAGCGCCAGCACCTTGGCCACGAAATGGCGTCCCGAAAATCTGTCTTGGATTTTCGGGACGTTGTGCGTTTGAGCGGTGAAAGGACGGATCAGTGAAAGCAAGGGTCAAATGGGTCGAGGAGCGCACTTTCGTCGGCGAGTCCGCCAGTGGGCACAAGCTGGTGCTAGGCACTGCGTTCGGGCCGGAGGGCAAGACGCCGGGGCCGAGCCCAATGGAGCTGGTGCTGATCGGCACCGGCGGCTGTTCGGCTTATGACGTGGTCCATATCCTGGAAAAGGGGCGCGAGGCGGTCGAAGATTGCGTCGTCGAACTCGATGCCGACCGTGCAGAAGCCAATCCCAAGGTGTTCACCCGCATCCACATGCATTTCGTCGTCAAGGGCCGGGCGCTGTCGCACGACAAGGTAAAGCGCGCGATCGAGCTTTCGATCGAGAAATACTGCTCGGCCTCGGCAATGATGGCCAAGACCGCCGTGATCACCCATGACTTCGAAGTGATCGAGACGGCGAAGTAGGGCGGTCCTACGTCGCCATCAGTGCCTTGATGCCGTCGGCGACGAACTGCACGGCGAGCGCCGCCAGTATGACGCCAAGCAGCCGCGTGAGGATCGAACGGCCGGTCTGGCCGAGGATACGGTCGATGCGCTCTGACAGCACGAACACCAGGTAGGTGATGACAAGGCAGATCGCGATGATGCCGACAAGTGCTGTCTGCGCGCTAAAACCCTGAAACGAGCTTGAGAGCAGGACGGTCGCCGAAATCGCGCCGGGACCCGCAATAAGCGGGATCGCCAGCGGAAAGGCGGCGATGTTGTGGATCATGTCCCTGGTGATGGCGACATCGCCGATCTTCTCCTTGCGGTCCTGCCGGCGCTCGAACACCATTTCGAAGGCGATGAAGAACAGCAGAAAGCCGCCGGCGACGCGGAAGGCCGGCAGGGTGATGCCGAAGACTGACAGGATCGACGCGCCGGCGACTGCGAACAACGCCATCACCAGGAAGGCGATGACCGAGGCGCGCACGGAGACCTGGTTGCGCTCCTCGCGGTTCATGCCGCGGGTCACGGCGAGGAAGAGCGGCGCCAGGCCGGGCGGATCGATCGTCACCAGTATGGTGACGAAGGCGTTGAACAGGCTGTCGAAGCTCGGCATGCTGACCCTCCCCGCCGGCAATGCCGGATAACGGGATTGGTAGAGCAAAGCGGTGCCAGTGGAAACCGTGCGGATCAGGGGCTGGCGGCGCGCCGCGCCAGAAACTCGACTTCGACACGCCAGGTGGCGCCGTCGTCATACGAGCGCTCGCCCAGCCAGCGGAAGGAATCTCCGGTGATCCGGGAAAAGCTCCAGCGTACCGAAGCGCCGGTGCCGTCTGCGCCCAATTGGACGATCGTGTCGCCTTCGACGCGGCCCAGCTGGCGGCTGTAATACTGGTTGCGCGGGTCGCTCCAGAAGATGTGCCAGGCGTCGACGCCTGAGTCATAGACGCGCAACGTCGTGCCATAGAAGGTCCATTTGCCGAGCGACGGCGAGGGGCCGGCGTCGCGAGCGGGCAGGATCCATACGTCCTGGATCGCGCGGCCCTCGAGCACCCAGCCGAAATGCACTTCGCCGCGCCCGGTCAGCACCTGGCCGTCCTCGAGATGGCGCGTGGCGTCGAACGTCCAGGCGCCGACGAAGCGGCCATAAAGGTTCAGTTTCTCGGCAAGGGCCGGTACGGGCCTATCGCTGTGCAGGGCCTTGGCAAAGGAATTGGACATGGCTTCGCTCTCATCTTGTCAGGAGACCGGTAAGCATAGAGGCCGACCGGGGTTCTGCGCTTGGGAAAAATTGCTATGTTTCGGCGATGACGACGAGCGCGCATAGGCTGGCGTCGGGCCGAGGCTGGCAGGTGTTGGATGTCGTCTGCACCGCTAGTGCCGCCGACAGGCCATTCGAGGAGGAGCATCGGGATTTCTGCGTCGCCGCCGTGACCAGCGGCACGTTCCGCTATCGTGCGCGCCAGGGCACGGCGATGCTGGCGCCGGGCGCGCTCCTGCTCGGCAATCCCGGCACCTGCTACGAATGCGGGCATGAGCATGGCACCGGCGACCGCTGCCTCTCCTTCCATTTCGGACTGGCCTATATGGAGCGGATCGTCGCCGACGCGGGCGCAAAGCAGCTTGATTTCAGCATGCCGCGCCTGCCGCCTTTGTCGGCGCTGGTGCCGCTGCTCGCCGAAGCGGAGGCGGCGCGCGAGATGGCCGACACCGGCGCGTTCGAGGAACTCGCCCTGCGCATTGCCGGCGCAGCCGTGACAGCGGCTTGCGGCGATACGGATCGGGGACGGGCGCCAAGCCGCCGTGACCAGAAGCGTGTCGCCGAAGCGGTGCGCCGCATCGAAATCGATGCCGACCGGCCGATCTCGCTTGCCGAACTCGCCGACGAGACCGCCACCAGCCCTTACCATTTCCTGCGCACCTTCCGGCACGTTGCCGGCATGACGCCCTATCAGTTCCTGCTGAGAGCGCGGCTGCACAGGGCAGCCGTGCGGCTGCGGACGTCAGATCAGGCGATCTCGGCGATCGCCTTTGCGGCGGGTTTCAACGATCTATCAACCTTTAACCGCCGTTTCCGGCGGCTGATGGGCGAGACGCCGGGAACTTATCGCGCCCGCCGGCGACGCTCGTGAAAGGGTGCCACGGCCATATCGTCGCAATTGGTGTATCCTTTTGAATTTGCCGCTAAAAACGACACTGGAAAACTGCCGCGATTATTGGAGTTTCGGGCCGGCTTCCTATATAAGCACCAAGTGATTCCTGATTAGATTGTGATCCGATTTGACCGACCAAAAGACACCGCGCGGCGCCGACGGCGGCCCCACCGGCATCGAGCCGATATCCATCATCGAGGAGATGCAGCGCTCCTATCTCGATTACGCCATGAGCGTAATCGTCAGCCGTGCGCTGCCGGACGTGCGCGACGGCCTCAAGCCGGTGCATCGCCGCATCCTCTACGCCGCCTATGAGAGCGGCTATCACTGGAACCGCAAATATGTGAAATCGGCACGCCCGGTCGCCGACGTGATGGGTAAATACCATCCGCATGGCGACGCCTCGATCTATGACGCTTTGGTGCGCATGGCGCAGGATTGGTCGCTGCGCGTTCCGCTGATCGACGGGCAGGGCAATTTCGGCTCGATCGACGGCGATCCGCCGGCGGCGATGCGCTACACGGAATCGCGGCTGACCAAGGTCGCGCATGAGTTGCTGGAAGACATCGACAAGGACACCGTCGATTTCCAGGACACTTACGATGCGTCGGGCAGCGAACCGAAAGTCCTGCCGGCGCGCTTCCCGAACCTGTTGGTCAACGGCTCCGGCGGTATCGCCGTCGGCATGGCCACCAACATCCCGCCGCACAATCTGGGCGAGGTCTGCAACGGCGCCATTGCCCTCATCGACAATCCGGCGATCGACCTGCCGGCGCTGATGGAGATCATTCCTGGACCGGATTTCCCGACCGGCGGCATCGTGCTTGGCCGCTCCGGCATCTACAGCGCCTATTCGACAGGCCGCGGTTCCATCGTCATGCGCGGCCGCGTCAACGTCGAGCCACGCGGCAACGACCGTGAATCGATTGTCATCACCGAGGTTCCCTACCAGGTGAACAAGGCGTCGATGATCGAGAAGATGGCCGAGCTGGTGCGCGATAAGCGCATCGAGGGCATTTCCGACATTCGCGACGAGAGCGACCGCCAGGGTTACCGCGTCGTTATCGAACTGAAGCGCGACGCCGTCGCCGATGTCATCCTCAACCAGCTTTACCGCTTCACCCCGCTGCAGACGTCCTTCGGCGCCAATATGGTGGCGCTGAACGGCGGCAAGCCGGAATTGCTGACGCTGACCGACATGCTGAAGGCGTTCGTCGCCTTCCGTGAGGAGGTGATCAGCCGGCGCACGAAATTCCTGCTGCGCAAGGCGCGCGACCGCGCCCATGTGCTGGTCGGCCTTGCCATTGCTGTTGCCAACATCGATGAAGTCATCAAGCTGATCCGCACGGCGCCGGACCCGCAGACGGCGCGCGAGCAGTTGATGGAGCGGCGCTGGCCTTCGGGCGACGTGGAATCGCTGATTCTGTTGATCGACGATCCGCGCCATCGCATCAACGAGGACGGAACCTACAATCTCTCCGAGGAGCAGGCCCGCGCCATCCTCGAACTGCGCCTGCAGCGCCTGACCGCGCTCGGCCGCGACGAGATCGCGGACGAGCTGAATACGATCGGCGACGAGATCAAGGATTACCTGGACATCCTGTCGTCCCGCGCCCGCATTCAGCAGATCGTCAAGGACGAACTCATCGCCGTGCGCGACGAGTTCGGCACACCGCGCCGCACCGAGCTCGCCGAGGGCGGGGCCGACATGGAAGACGAGGACCTCATCCAGCGCGAGGACATGGTCGTCACCGTCAGCCATTCCGGCTACATCAAGCGCGTGCCGCTGTCGCTCTACCGGGCGCAGCGCCGCGGCGGCAAGGGCCGCTCCGGCATGTCGACCAAGGACGAGGATTTCGTCACCCGGCTGTTCGTCGCCAACACGCACACGCCGGTGCTGTTCTTCTCCTCACGCGGTATCGTCTACAAGGAAAAGGTCTGGCGCCTCCCGATCGGCAACCCGCAATCGCGCGGCAAGGCGCTGATCAACATGCTGCCGCTCGAACAGGGCGAGCGCATCACCACCATCATGCCGCTGCCGGAGGATGAGACGAGCTGGGGCGAGCTCGACGTGATGTTCGCCACCACGCGCGGCACGGTGCGTCGCAACAAGCTTTCGGACTTCGTCCAGGTCAACCGCAACGGCAAGATCGCCATGAAGCTGGACGAGGAAGGCGACGAGATCCTCGGCGTCGAAACGTGCACCGACAATGACGACGTGCTTTTGACGGCAAGTTCCGGCCAGTGCATTCGCTTTTCGGTCAGCGACGTACGCGTCTTCCAGAGCCGCAATTCGGTCGGTGTACGCGGCATAGCCATGGCCGATGGCGACCGGGTGATCTCGATGGCGGTGATCGAGCATGTCGATGCGCCGCCGGCCGAGCGGGCCGCCTACCTCAAGCGGGTGGTGGCTGAACGTCGGCTTGTCGTCGACATTGCCGCCGGTGAGGAGGAAGAAATCCAGCTTACCAATGAGGAGGTCGGCGAAGAGGCGGAGCTTTCCGACGAGCGCTACGAATTCCTCAAGGCACATGAGCAGTTCGTGCTGACGGTTACGGAATATGGCTACGGCAAGCGTTCGTCGTCCTACGATTTCCGTCTGACCGGCCGTGGCGGCAAGGGTATCCGCGCCACCGACGTGTCGAAAACGGCCGAAATCGGCCGCCTGGTGGCGACTTTCCCGGTCGGCAATGACGATCAGATCATGCTGGTTTCGGATGGCGGCACCGTCATCCGCGTCCCGGTCAACGGCATTCGTTTTGCCAGCCGCGCCACCAAGGGCGTTACGATCTTTAATACCGCAGAGGGCGAGAAGGTCGTTTCGGTGGAGCGGATTTCAGAGCCGCAAGCCGACGAAGAGATCGAAGAGAGTGTCGATGCTGAAGGTGGCGCTGCTACCGATGCCGAAGGTGGGGAGCCTGACACTACCGTCGAGTGAGTTTGCCGCGACGGCGCCAGCCCTATGGGCCGGCGTTGTCAAGAAACCCCAGCAATCTAGAAGTGGCGATAAGGCTTGCGGATGCCGAAGCCTTCGAACCGTTTGGTATTGGTCTTGGCGCGGACGCGCTGTGCTTCCTGATGCAACCCGAATACGGTAGCGATCAGCATGGCGACGGTCATTGCGGTGGCGAGCATGTAGATCAGCATGTGCGTGTTCTCCTGCGCCTAACAACGGTTAGATGGGTGTTTGGTTTCATCTTTCGAAGCTGCAACTTAGTGAACACTGCGTGAAGCCGTTGTGAGCGGCACATTCATCTGTCGTTCACGTCGGCCAAAAGGTTCATGGGGCGGGCCTGCCGATCGGATTTGCCTTTAGGGGAGAGGCTCGCTAGAAGCACCTGCCATGACCGAACGCATCGCCCTTTATGCCGGCTCTTTCGACCCGCTGACCAACGGCCATCTCGACGTGCTGAAGGCGTCGCTGGCCGTGGCGGACACCATCTATGCGGCGATCGGCATCCATCCCGGCAAGAAGCCATTGTTTTCCTTCGAGGAACGGGTCGATCTGATCGAAACGGCAACGAAGGCGGAATTCGGCAGCGACGGTGCGCGCATCAAAGTGGTCGCCTTCGACGGTCTGGTCATCGACGCGGCCAGGAAGCATGGCGCCTCGATCATGATCCGCGGCCTGCGCGACGGCACCGATCTCGACTACGAGATGCAGATGGCCGGCATGAACGAGACCATGGCGCCGGAGCTGCAGACGGTTTTCCTGCCCGCCAGCCCCTCGGTGCGCACCATTACCGCCACACTTGTGCGCCAGATAGCTTCGATGGGAGGCGACATCCGCCACTTCGTGCCGGCGGCCGTGGCCGGCGCGCTCACCGCCAAATTCGCGAAATAAATGCATGTCGCTCAAAAGTGGAGCCCGGTTTTGGGTAACGACATGCATGAACGAAGATATTCGGAGAAAGATCCCATGCAGCTGAAAAAGCTTGCCTTCTTGCTTGCTATGCTTGCCGGTCTTGTGACCGCATCGGTGTCGGCGTTTGCCGCCGATCCCGAAAACACCATGATCGTCACGCTAAAGGACGGCGACGTGACCATCGCGCTGAGGCCCGACCTTGCGCCGAAACACGTCGCGCAGATCAAAAAGCTGGTGCGCCAGGGCGCCTACGACAACGTCGCCTTCCACCGCGTCATCGACGGCTTCATGGCGCAGACCGGTGACGTCAAGTTCGGCAATATGAAGAGCGGCTTCAATGCCGACGCCGTCGGCACCGGCGGTTCCGATCTTCCCGACCTGCCGGCCGAATTCTCCAGCACCGAACACTACCAGCGCGGCGTGGTCGGCATGGCCCGCTCCAACGATCCGAATTCCGCCAATTCGCAATTCTTCATCATGTTCGCGCCGGCACCGCCGCTCGACGGCCAGTATACCATCGTCGGCAATGTCGTCGGCGGCATGGGGCTGGTGGACCACATCAAGAAGGGCGACGAGGCGCAGAACGGGACGGTGACCGATCCCGATCGCATGATCAAGGTGCGCATCGCCGCCGACGGCAAGTAAACCCAAGTTTCAAAAGGATATTCTGACATGGCCGAGATCAAGGACCGCGAGAACGCGCTTATCATGGACACGACCAAGGGCAAGGTCGTCATTGAATTGTTCCCAGACCTGGCGCCCGTCCATGTCGGCCGCATCAAGGAGCTGGCGCGCGAAGGCGCCTATGACGGCGTAGTCTTCCACCGCGTCATCGACGGCTTCATGGCGCAGACCGGCGACGTGAAATTCGGCAATTCCAATAAGCCGTCTTTCGCGCCGACCCGCGCCGGTACGGGCGGTTCCGACAAGCCCGACTTGAAGGCCGAGTTCTCCAACGCCAACCACGGCCGCGGCACCTGCTCGATGGCGCGCTCGCAGAACCCGAACTCGGCCAATTCGCAGTTCTTCATCTGCTTCGACGATGCCGCCTTCCTCAACCGCCAGTACACGGTGTGGGGCCAGGTCATCGAAGGCATGGACAATGTCGACAAGATCAAGCGCGGCGAACCGGTGCAGGATCCCGACAAGATCGTGTCGCTCAAGGTCGCGGCCGACGTGAAATGACCAGCCGGGCTGTCGCGGCCATCGCATTTGTGCTCGTCGCGGCGGCCACTCCGGCGGTGGCGACGGAATCGATCGTTTGCGGCGCCGACGGCGGCGCGGCATCGATCGACGTGTTGATGGGACACACAGCCGTCATTGCAGTGGCGCGCGTGTGGCTGGATGCCGGCGGCAAGACATGGACCACGGACGGCCAGCCGGGTTCAACGAAAGTCATCGTCGGACAGGCATTCGAGGACGACGAGCGTATGCTGATCGATCTCACTGATGAGGGCCTCAGCTCGATCGTCGCCAGATTGCGGCTGGTCAAGGCCAGCGAGCAGTCCAGTTTCGCGATGGGCGGCACATTGAGCATAGACGGTGTCGGCGCCTGGGCGGTGACCTGCCCGGAACCTTGAGGCGGGAATTTCTTGCGCGTCGACCTTTTCGACTTCGATCTGCCGGAGGAGCGCATCGCGCTTCGGCCAGCCGAACCGCGCGACAGCGCCAGGATGCTGGTGGTCAGGCCGGGCGCAGGGTTCGAGGACATGATCGTGCGCGACCTGCCGTCCCTGCTCAGGGCTGGTGATGTGCTGGTCTTCAACGACACCAAGGTCATTCCTGCGCAGCTGAAAGGCATCAGGCGGCGCGGCGAGGCAGCGGCGCAGGTCGAAGCCACGCTGCACATGCGGACGGCGCCCGACCGCTGGCTCGCCTTCATGCGGCCGGGCAAGCGCGTCGCCGCCGGTGATCGCATTCATTTCGGTCATGATGCCAATTCCTGCTTTCTCGGCCAGCTCGACGCGACCGTGATCGAGAAGGGTGAAGGTGGCGAGGTGCTGCTCGGCTTCGACCTGTCGGGTCCGTTCCTCGATGAGGCTCTGCACGCCGTCGGCCACATCCCGCTGCCGCCCTACATCGCCTCCAAGCGTGACGACGACGAGCGCGACCGCAGCGATTACCAGACCATCTATGCCAGGGAGGAGGGCGCCGTGGCCGCGCCGACGGCGGGGCTGCATTTCACGCCGGAGCTGTTTGCCGCGCTCGACGCCAATGGCATCGAGCGCCGTTTCGTCACGCTGCATGTCGGCGCCGGCACGTTTTTGCCGGTGAAGGCGGACGACACCGCCGACCACAAGATGCACGCCGAAACCGGTTCGGTCAGCCCGGAAACCGCCGAGGCGCTGAATGCGGCGAGAGCAAAAGGAGGGCGCATTATCGCTGTCGGCACGACATCGCTGCGTTTGTTGGAGAGCGCGGCTGGCAAGGACGGCAGGCTGGCCGCATGGTCAGGCCCGACCGACATCTTCATTACGCCCGGCTATCGCTTCAAGACCGCCGACATGCTGATGACCAATTTCCATCTGCCGCGTTCGACGCTGTTCATGCTGGTTTCGGCCTTCTGCGGTTTGCAGACGATGCACGCGGCCTATGCGCATGCCATTGAGAACCGCTACAGGTTCTATTCCTATGGAGACGCAAGTCTTCTGTTCAGGGAGGATAACGATGGACGATGACCTGGAAACTTTCGGCCGCGAAGCCTTGCTCGCCGAGGTCAGGAAACTGCGCGCCGGCATCCGCCAACACCGCGACGCCACCGGCCATGATCTGTGCTGGCATCACCCCGATCTCTGGTCGCTTTTACCCGAAAAGACCGAGCCGGCGATTGCCGTGCCGCCCTGGCCGAAATTCATGCGCGGCTGCATCCGCTACCGGCAGTCGCTCGACCGACAGGCTCCGGACGCGCCGGTGTTCGACAAGGAGTTCAATGGCTAGGGAACTCGATGACTAACGCATTCGCCTTCAAGGTGCTGGCGACCGACGGCAGGGCTCGGCGTGGCGCAATCACCATGCCGCGCGGGGAAATCCGCACGCCCGCCTTCATGCCGGTCGGCACCGGCGGCACGGTGAAAGCCATGTATATGGATCAGGTGCGCGGTGTCGGCTCGGACATCATCCTCGGCAATACCTACCACCTGATGCTGAGGCCCGGCGCCGAGCGCGTGGCGCGGCTCGGCGGCCTGCATGAATTCGCCCGCTGGCCGTATCCGATCCTCACCGACAGCGGCGGCTTCCAGGTGATGTCGCTGTCAAAACTGAGGAAACTGAGCGAGAACGGCGTGACCTTCCGTTCGCATATCGACGGCGGCGCCTACGAGATGTCGCCGGAGCGTTCCATCGAAATCCAGGGGCTGCTCGATTCAGACATCCAGATGCAACTCGACGAGTGCACGGCGCTGCCGGCCAAGGAAAAAGAGATCGAGCGTGCCATGGAGTTGTCGTTGCGCTGGGCCGAGCGCTGCAAGACGGCGTTCGGCGAGCAGCCCGGCAAGGCGATGTTCGGCATTGTGCAAGGCGGCGATATACCGGACCTGCGGCTGCGCTCGGCGCAGGCGCTGAAGGCGATGGAGCTGAAGGGCTACGCGGTCGGCGGGTTGGCCGTCGGCGAGCCGCAAGCGGTGATGCTGGAGATGCTCGACATCACTTGCCCGGAGTTGCCGGCTGACCGGCCGCGGTACCTGATGGGTGTCGGCACGCCGGACGACATCTTGAAGTCGGTGGCGCGCGGCATCGACATGTTCGACTGCGTGATGCCGACGCGGGCAGGGCGGCATGGCCTTGCCTACACACGGCGCGGCAAGGTCAATCTGCGCAACGCCCGCCATGCCGACGATCCGCGTCCAATCGATGAGGAAAGCGACTGCCCGGCCGCACGCGACTATTCGCGCGCCTATCTGCACCACCTGGTGCGCTCGCAAGAGGCGCTCGGGGCGATGCTCCTGACCTGGAACAATCTGTCCTACTACCAGCAACTGATGCGCGACATTCGCGAAGCGATCGGGGCTGGCAGGTTCGCCGGACAAGCTGAGATCATCACGCAGCAATGGGCAAACGGTGACCTCCCCGTCCGGTAGGCGTGCCCGCCAGGAATCCGGCTCCAGGGAGGAATCGCACCTGCCATGAACTGTTTTGAAACGTCTGCCTAATAAGCATTGCAGGACGACATCGGGCGAGGATCAAGAACCTGTTCGTTTCGGGGCAAGTTTCAGTTCCTGGCACGACGGTGCGGACGAATGGCAGCGCCGAGCCTTCGCCTTCGCCCTCCGTGGCGGTCCAGCAATGGACGGCGGGGTCGTTGCTTGCCGTTCTGGTCATCGCCGTGACCGGCTTGGTTTTGCGCTTGCTTGGCGCGCGCGGCGACCTTTGGCTGGACGAGATCTGGAGCTTTGCGCTGATTGAGCCGCTGACCTCGATCGACCAGATATTCTGGCGCGTCAATCACGACAACAATCATTTCCTCAACTCGGTCTATCTCTATCTCATCGGCCCCGACGCTTCGCCTTTGATCCAGCGAGGCCTGTCGATAGCACTAGGTGTTGCCACGACAGTTGCGGCGGCAGCGACCGCCGCACCGCACGGACGACGGGCGATGATTGCCACAAGCCTGTTGTTTGCCGTGAGCTATCCGATGGTGCACTACGGCTCGGAGGCGCGTGGCTATGCCGGCCTTGTGCTCTTCACGCTGCTTTCGGTGGTTTTTCTGGAGCGCCGGCTCGACAACAAACGGTTGTCTGGCACGGCCTTGGCAGCGGCGATCCTTTTCGGGTTCCTATGCCATCTCACCATGATCGGAATGGTGGCAGTCCTCGCAATCTGGACCGCGTGGCTCGCCTGGCAGCGTACGGTGAGGGTCAGCCGTGTCGTTGCGGATCTGGCGTCGATCTTCCTGCCGGCCTTGCTTGCCGTGCTGCCGCTGGCTGCCTGCGTGTTTATCGGCGGCAGGCTGTTCGGCTTCAGTGTCGGTGGTGTTTCGCCGTTCTCGATTGCCGCCTTCGCGCAGGGCTATGGCGGAATGATCCGCTCTCTGTTCGGGCTGCCCCCCTGGTTCGGCGACTGGCCGTATATCGTTGCCGCCTGCGGTCTTGTTGGCCTCTCCGCTGGTGTCTGGTGCGATCGCCGGGCCAGCCTCTATGTCATCGGGATTATCGGACTGCCTTTGCTCATGGCGGCGACACATCTGCCCAATCTCGAGTTTCCGCGCTATTTCATCATCAGCGGAACATTGCTGCTGCTCTGGGCCGGCGAGATGATCGGTCGCGGCTTGGCTGCTCGCGGGACTGCCAGGCTATTTGCGGTGGGAGCACTGGCGATCGTGGTGAGTGGAAGCATTTCGTCGCTGCTCCAATTCTATCAGTACGGACGCGGCTCGTACGCTGCTATGGTCGATGAAATGACCAGGAACGGCGCTGCCGCCTATGCGAGCAACAGTGATTTCCGCACCGCCATGGTCGTCGATTATTTTGCGGCGCGGACGGATCGTCGGGCTTGGCTGGTTCCGGAAAACAGGATGTGCGCCGACCGGCCGGCTTGGCTGATCCTCGAGGGGGATGTGGACAAGCAAGCCGAACATGTTGAACCGACGGCCGCATGCGCTTTGGCGTATGAACGGGCCGACGCGTCGAGACACTGGGGGTTTTCAGGCCTGAGCTGGACGCTCTACCGGCGACAGGATTGAGACAACTTTGCCCTCCTCAAGCACCCTCAGGTGCTGAGCGACGTGGACGCGCGCAGGCTGCAGCCGGTGATCCGAAAGCTGCCGTCAGGCTGTAGTTCGAGCGTGTAGACCGCCTCATAGTCCTTGCCATCCGGGCCGACGATCAGCACCTGCTGGATGATCGAGGTCGGGCTCGTCTCGCGAACCTTGCCGAAGGAGTAGGTCTGCGGTTGGCGCACCGGCGGGTAGCCGTTGGTCACCATGTTCATGAAGGTATCGACAGTTGGAAAGATGCGTTTCACATTTGGTGCGGCAAAGCTGTAGGCCGTCGCTCCGTCGTTGGCGATGAAGGCCTTCAATTGACCATCGATGACCGTTTGCGCCGCCTTGACTTCGGCGTCGCCAGCAAAGGCCTGGGATGCGAAAATGAATGGAACGACTGCGAATGCGAAAAACGCGCGGCGCATGGCCTGTCTCCGTTGTCCCTGAGAAATCGCTGTCCGAGGTACATGATACTATACGCTTTGCAGTGCTCGAGGGTTTCAGCCGAGCGCAAACATTCGGCGCCGCGAGCTGTGTCCAGACCGAGAAAGCATTGTCGAGGCTAGAACAGCCTGAGCGATGGCCGATGCTTGAAAGCCGGGCGGCAGTCTGCCACAAGGGCCGCTCGATTTTACCTAGAGCGTGCGATGTTGGGCAGGACCAGGCAATGAAAGCATTTTTCGTGCAGATAAAGTGCGATCTGGGCAAGGCCTATGACGTTGCCAGCGCCCTGGCCGATGCCGAGATCGCTTCCGAAATCTACTCGACAGCCGGAAACTACGACCTGCTCGCCAAATTCTATGTCGACGACGAGGAAGACATCGGCCACTTCGTCAACGAGAAAGTGCAGATTCTTCCCGGCATCAAAGACACGTTCACGGTCGTCACCTTTCGCGCGTTTTGATCCGCATCCGGCATCTGCCCGGACACGAAGCAAAGCCTGACTACGGCCCTATCGGCACTGCCTTAATTTTAGGCAAGAGCGATATACTGATCGCCGGCGCCCACCAAATCACCGATTGCGCTTGATTTTCTCCAGCGAGGCCAGTGAAATGGCGCCACAGGGGAGTATGCGATTGGCAGCGTTCGATGAAATGCTTCCGGAAGTTTCCGGGCTGAGAAAACCGTATTCGGCTTACGATCGCTGGCTGAAGGAACAGGACCCGGCCAGGCTTAACGAGAAGATGCAGGACGCCGAACGCGTCTTTCGCAAGACCGGCATCACATTCGCCGTTTACGGCGAGCAGGAAGCATCGGAGCGGCTGATACCCTTCGACATCGTTCCGCGCATCATTTCCGGCAACGAATGGCGACGGCTGACGCAAGGCATCGAGCAGCGCGTCCAGGCGCTGAACGCCTTTCTCGACGACATCTACCATCGTCAGGAAATCTTGCGTGCCGGCCGCGTGCCGAAGGAGTTGATCGCCAAGAACGAGGCGTTCCTGCCCGAAATGATCGGGGTGCGGCCGCCGGCCGGCGTCTATACCCATATCATCGGCGTCGACATCGTACGCATCAGCGAGAACGAGTTCTACGTGCTGGAGGACAATGCGCGCACGCCGTCCGGCGTCTCCTACATGCTGGAGAACCGCGAGACGATGATGCAGCTCTTTCCCGAGTTGTTCCAGCAGATCAAGGTGCGGCCGGTGGAGAATTATCCGCAGCTCTTGCGCCAGTCGCTGGCCGCAGTGCGGCCGCAAAGCACCAAGGGCGCGCCGACCATTGCCGTGCTGACGCCGGGCAGCTTCAACTCGGCCTATTTCGAACATGCTTTCCTTGCCGACCAGATGGGGGTGCAACTCGTCGAAGGGCAGGATCTGCGCGTCGTCGATGGCCATGTCGCGATGCGCACGACCGAGGGCTACAAGCAGATCGACGTGCTCTACCGGCGCGTCGACGACTCGTTCCTCGATCCGCTGACCTTCCGCCCGGACTCAGCCCTTGGCGTGCCGGGCATTATGGACGTCTACCGCGCCGGCAATATCACGATCGCCAATGCGCCCGGAACCGGCATTGCCGACGACAAGGCGATCTATTCCTACATGCCCGAAATCGTCGAATTCTACACCGGCCGCAAGGCGATGCTCGGCAACATCCCGACCTGGCGCTGCTCGGAACCGGACAGCCTGAAATATGTGCTGGAGCACATCGACGAACTGGTGATCAAGGAGGTCCACGGGTCCGGCGGTTACGGCATGCTGGTAGGACCTGCGGCGACCAAGAAGGAATGCGAGGATTTTTCCAAAAAGCTCGCGGCAAAACCGTCGAACTACATCGCCCAGCCGACGCTGGCGCTGTCGACCTGTCCGATCCTGACGGACAAGGGGCTGGCGCCGCGCCATGTCGATCTGCGCCCCTATGTGCTGGTGTCCGACCGTATCCAGATCGTGCCCGGTGGACTGACGCGAGTAGCGCTCAAGGAAGGCTCGCTGGTCGTCAATTCCTCGCAAGGCGGCGGCACGAAGGATACTTGGGTGTTGGATGATTAGAGCGAATAGCGAATAGTGAGTAGCGAATAGCGAATAGTGAGTAGCGAATAGGGAAGAGGGCACCAACACGACTATTAACTCTTACAGGGACTTGATTGTTTGGAAGGCGGCCGTTGAATTGGCTGTAGATTGCTATTCGGCAACGAAAGCCTTTCCGAGCAGCGAAGTTTACGGGATGACGTCTCAGATACGGCGATCATCTGTATCGATTGCGGCAAATGTCGCCGAAGGGCACGGGCGAGAAAACACGGGATCGTTCGTTCAATATCTTCGCATAGCGCAAGGTTCTCTCAAAGAGTTGGAAACGCACCTAATCTTGTCTGGAAGGGTAGCGCTGATGATTGAGCAGGACGTATTGCGTTTGCTTGGCCAGGCCGATGAGATCGGGAGAATGCTGCGTTCGATGATCAGGAGTCTGCAACAGAAATCATGAAGCCGATTTTCCCCTATTCGCTATTCGCTATTCGCTACTCACTCAGCATCGAGGCACGTTGACATGCTTCTCGGCCGCACCGCCAACGGGCTCTATTGGATGAACCGCTATATCGAGCGGGCGGAGAACATGGCGCGGTTGGTGGATGCCGGCCTGCGCATGGCGCTCACTCGCACGCAGAATGCTTCGGAGGAGTGGAATTCGGTGCTGCTCAGCGCCGGCTCGGACGCCAGCTTCACGCAGAAATATTCGGACTACACCGCCGCCAATGTCGCCGACTACCTGCTGCGCGATACGTCGAACCCGTCGAGCACGATGTCGTCTATCGAAACGGCTCGTAACAATGCCCGCATGGTGCGCACAGCATTGACGCGTGAAACCTGGGAAAGCATCAACGAAGCCTGGATGTCGCTGAAACGGATGTTGGCCAAGCCGATCGACGAGCGCGACCTGCCCAGCGCGCTCGACGCAATCAAGCGCGAGACGGCGCTGATCCGCGGCTCGTTCTACGGCACCATGCTGCGCAACGAGATCTTCGATTTCTCGCAGCTCGGCACCTATGTCGAACGCGCCGACAACACCGCGCGCATCCTGGACGTGAAGTACTATGTTCTGTTGCCGTCGATCTCCTGGGTCGGCTCGACGCTCGACAACTACCAGTGGGAATCGATCCTGCGCTCGGTGTCGGCGCACCGCTCCTACCGCTGGGTCTATGACGCCGACTACAAGCCGAGCAACATCGCCGACTATCTGATCCTCAATGTCCGCATGCCGCGCTCGCTGACCTTTTGCTACCGCTTCCTGACGGAGCATCTCAAATTCCTGGGTGACGACTATGGTGAGCGCCACGCCTGTCATGCGACGGCCGCCAAGACCCATTCCATGCTGACGGCCGGCTCGATCAAGGATATTTTCGACGCCGGCCTGCACGAATTCCTGGCCAATTTCATCCGCGACAACACCAGGCTCGGCGATGAGATCGCGCAGGATTACAGGTTCTATTGAGCATGATCCCAAAAAACGAAGACCGGTTTTCGGTAAGGCTCATGCTCCAGGGACGAGAGCGATGCGGCTGAAGATCACCCACCGGACCGAATACCGCTACGATGCGCCGGTGCATTATCTGTTGCAGCGTTTGCGGCTGCTCCCGGTGAACGGGCGCACCCAGACGGTGCTGTCCTGGGCGCTGAAGATCGAAGGCGCGCGCGAGGAAGTGCGGTTCACCGACCATTTCGGCAATGATACCCGGCTGTTGAGCGTCGAGGGCGAGCGCGACTTCATCACAGTCGAAGCAGCTGGCGAAGTGGTGACGCGCGATACCGCCGGTGTCTGCGGACCGCATCAGGGTTTCGCGCCGCTCTGGCTGTTCGGCCATGAAACGCCGCTGACGACGATCGGCAGCGGCATTCGTGAGCTTGCTGCCTCGGTGGGCAAGGGCACCGACATCGAAAGGCTGCACCGGCTAATGGCCGTGATCGGCGAGCGTGTCGCTTATACACCCGGCACCACCAACGCGACGACGCCGGCCGAAGAGGCCCTTGCGCTCAAGACCGGCGTTTGCCAGGACCACAGCCATATCTTCGTTGCCGCGGCTCGCGCCATGGATTTCCCGGCGCGCTACGTCAGCGGCTATCTGATGATGGATGCAGCGATCGAGCAGGCGGCAAGCCACGCTTGGGCCGAGGCGCATGTCTCGGGCCTGGGCTGGGTCTCCTTCGATGTCGCCAACGGCATTTCTCCCGACGAGCGCTATGTAAAGGTGGCGATCGGCCGCGATTATCGCGACGCCACGCCGGTATCGGGAATTCGGCTGGGACAGGCGGAAGAACAGCTTGCGGTCACCGTCACCGTGGAGCAGTAATCCCGGCAAGATTGTTGCCAAAGAGATTCGATGACCTATTGCGTCGGCCTGAAGATCGATCGCGGGCTCGTGTTCATGTCGGACACGCGCACCAATGCCGGCATGGATTCGATCTCGACCTTCAGGAAGATGCATGTCTGGGAGGAGCCGGGCGAGCGCGTCATCGTTTTGATGTCGGCCGGCAATCTGGCGACGACCCAGGCCGTAGTCAGCCTGCTCGACGAACGCACCAAGGCAGTGGCGGAGCGCCATGCCACGCTGCTCGAAACGCCCTCCATGTACCAGACAGTCCGGTTGGTCGGAGACACCGTCAAGGAGGTCATCGCCAGTTCGTCGCCGGCCGGCGAAAAGGCGGATTCCTATTTCAACGCCTCCTTCATCCTCGGCGGTCAGATCAAGGGCAGCGCGCCGCGCCTGTTCATGATCTATCCGGAAGGCAATTTCATCGAATCGACCGACGATACGCCGTTCTTCCAGATCGGTGAGACCAAATACGGCAAGCCGATCATCATCCGGGCCTACGAAAAGACGATGAGTTTCGCCGAGACGGTAAAGCTGTTGCTGGTGTCGTTCGATTCGACGCTGAAGTCGAACCTGTCGGTCGGCCTGCCGCTCGACCTGCTGTTCTATGAAAAGGACACTTTCAAGGTCGGCCTCAAAAAGCGAATAAACCATGACGATCAATATTATCGCACGATCTCGGATAGCTGGTCGAACGCGCTGAAGACCGCCTTTGCGAGCTTGCCTGATTTTCCCGAATGAAAACCTTCGTTTTTCGTGCTCTTTGATCGCGGCTCGCTGAGGCGCTACGGAGGCGAAGATGAATAGCAACGAATTCCGCGAATGGTCGCTGCGAGCGGCTGAATGGGGCGCCGACTACAGAAACAGCCTTCGCGAAAGACCGGTGCGGCCGCTTGTCGAGCCGGGCGAAATCTTCAAAAGCATCGATGTCGCGCCGCCGGAAGACGGCGAAACGATGCAGGCAATCTTCGCCGATTTCGAGCAAAAGATCCTGCCGGGCATGACGCACTGGCAGCATCCGCGTTTCTTCGCCTATTTTCCGGCCAATGCGGCCCCGGCCTCCGTCGTGGCCGAGTATCTGGTTTCCGCGATGGCTGCGCAATGCATGCTCTGGCAGACCTCGCCGGCCGCAACCGAGCTCGAGATGCGGGTCGTCGACTGGATGCGGCAGGCGCTTGGTCTGCCGGAGGGATTTTCCGGCGTCATGCAGGATTCGGCTTCATCGGCGACGCTTGCCGCCGTGCTGACCATGCGCGAGCGCGCGCTCGACTGGCAAGGCAACAAGAGCGGCCTGCAAGGCCAGCCGATCGTGCGGGTCTATTCTTCCGACCAAGTCCATACTTCCATAGACCGGGCGATCTGGGTGTCGGGCATCGGCGAGGCGAACCTCGTGCGCATTCCGGTCGCCGGACGCTTTCGCGCCATGCAGACGGCGGCTCTGGAAGCGGCGATCGTCACCGACCGCGAAAACGGCATGCTGCCGGCCGGCATCATCGCCAGCGTCGGCGGCACCAGTACCGGCGGCACCGACGATGTCGCGGCTGTTGGCGCGGTGGCGAAGCGGCACGGGCTCTACCTGCATGTCGATGCCGCATGGGCCGGCTCCGCCATGATCTGCCCCGAGTTCCGGCATTTCTGGGCCGGCGCCGAACATGCGGATTCGATCGTCTTCAATCCGCACAAATGGCTGGGCGCACAGTTCGATTGCTCGATGCAGTTCGTTCGCCAGCCGGAAGACCTCGTGCGTACGCTGGCGATCAAGCCCGAATTCTTGAGAACACATGGCCGCGACGGGGTCATCAATTATTCCGAATGGTCGGTGCCGCTCGGACGGAGGTTCCGCGCGCTGAAACTTTGGTTCCTGCTGCGTGCACATGGCTTGGAATATCTGCGAACCATGATCCGCAATCATGTCGCCTGGAGCGAGAGCCTTGCCGCGCGGCTGGCTCGGGAACCGGATTTCGAGATCGTAACGGAGCCGATGCTGTCGCTGCTCTCGTTCCGGCATCTTACGGCTGCGGGCATCGACTCTGACGAGCACAATTTGCGGTTGGTCAGCGCGATCAACGATGACGGCCGCATCTACCTGACGCAGACTCGGGTGGACGGGCAGGTGGCGATCCGCTTTCAGGTCGGGCAGTTCGAAACGACTGCGGCGGACGTCGATACTGCTTTCGAGGTCATCACTGAGATCGCGCGGGGCCTGAGTTGATAGCCTCGTCGAGATTGCGCCGGAGCTTTTCTCTCTGCAGTCGCCCGATTTTCATTAGCCGGCTCATACCTGTTCATGGCTTTCGTTTTCAGCTATAGACGAGAAAAACGAAAATGAGAGGTTGCTAGATGTATCTGTCGCCGCGTCATTCCGAAATCATCCAGATGGCCAAGGACCACGGCCGCGTACTGGTTGAGGAGCTGGCGACGCATTTCAACGTGACACCGCAGACGATCCGCAAGGACCTCAACGATCTCTGCGACCAGCGGCTTTTGTCCCGCATCCATGGCGGGGCATTGTTCCCGTCCGGCATCGAGAACATGGAATATGAGGCTCGGCGCAAGATCGCCGCCGAGGAGAAGGAAGCGATCGGCCGTGCGGCCGCCCGGCTGATCCCCGACAACGCCTCTCTGTTCATCAATATCGGGACCACGACGGAAGCTGTCAGCAAGTCGCTGCTCGATCACAGCGGCCTGATGGTCATCACCAATAACATCAATGTTGCCAATAGGATGCGCATATATCCTTCGATCGAGGTGGTGATCGCAGGCGGTGTCGTGCGCGGTTCCGACGGCGGTGTGGTCGGCGAGGCAGCGGTCGATTTTATCAGGCAGTTCAAGGTCGATTTTGCGGTGATCGGCGCCTCGGCCATCGACCATGACGGCGCGCTGCTCGACTTCGATTTTCGCGAGGTGAAGGTGGCTCAGGCGATCATCGCCAACGCCCGGCATGTGATCCTGGTGTCGGACCAGACCAAATTCGAGCGCACCGCGCCCGTCCGCATCGGCCATCTGTCGCAGGTCAACACCTTCATCACCGATCGTTGCGACATCCCGTCGGTGCGCAAGATCTGCCAGGAGGCAGAGGTTCAGCTGATCGAAACGTCGCTCTCCTAGAGATGCCGCTGCGGCATCTGCCGCCGATCATATTTCGTTTGACATTCGTTATCATTTCGAAATAATCCCGCCACGGTTTCGCAAAACTCAAAAATGCTGCAATGCGAAATCGAGGGAGGACTTCTTTGGGCGCATCACCGATCCATGACATTTTCGTCATCGGTGGCGGCATCAATGGCTGCGGCATTGCCCGCGATGCCGTTGGGCGTGGCTTTTCGGTCTTCCTTGCCGAGATGAACGATCTGGCCAGCGGAACCTCTTCCGGCTCGACCAAACTGATCCATGGCGGCTTGCGCTATCTCGAATTCTACGAATTCCGCCTGGTGCGCGAAGCGCTGATGGAACGCGAGATCCTGTGGAGGAACGCGCCGCATATCATCTGGCCGATGCGCTTCGTGCTGCCATACGCCAAGGGGCTGCGTCCGGCCTGGCTGATCCGGCTCGGGCTTTTTCTCTACGACCATATTGGCGGGCGCAAATTGCTGCCGCCGACGAAAACGCTGGACATGGCCAAGGATCCGGCCGGCAAGCCGCTGAAGCCGCTTTTTCGAAAGGCGTTCGAATATTCCGACGGTTGGGTCAACGATGCCCGGCTGGTTGTGTTGAACGCCCGTGACGCTGCCGAGCGCGGTGCAACCGTTCGAACCCGAACAAGGGTCGTCAGCGCACGCCGCGAAGGCAATCTCTGGACGGTCAGGCTTGAAAACGTGCGGACCGGCGATACCGAGGAGGTCAAGGCGCGGCTGCTGGTCAATGCCGCCGGCCCGTGGGTCGATCAGGTGCTTTCAGCCACCGTCGGCTTGAACGACGTGCACAATGTCCGCCTCGTGCAAGGCAGCCACATCGTCGTTGGCAAGAAATTCGACGACCCACGCGCCTATTTCTTTCAGAACAAGGACGGGCGCATCATTTTTGCCATCCCATACGAAGACGAGTTCACGCTCATCGGCACCACCGACCGGGACTATCCCGGCGATCCGCACGACGTCAGGATCAGTGATGCCGAGATCGACTATCTCTGCGCTGCGGCAAGCGAATATTTCGCGCAGCCGGTCAATCCGTCGGATATCGTCTGGACCTATTCCGCGGTGCGCCCGCTCTACGACGATGGCGCCTCAAAGGCGCAGGAAGCCACCCGCGACTATGTGCTGAAGGCCGATGGAGGCGAGGGTGCCGCCCCGATCGTCAACGCCTTTGGCGGCAAGATCACGACCTACCGCCGATTGTCGGAATCGATGCTCGAGAAGATCGAGGGTTTTCTCGGCAAGCGCGGCAAACCATGGACGGCAAACGCGCCGCTGCCCGGCGGTGACTTTCCCGTCACCGGCTTCGATGCCGAGGTGGCGAAACTGAAAACGGCGTACCCGTTCCTCGACGCGCGGCTGGCCCGCGGGTTGACTCGGCTCTACGGCACCCGCGCAAGGAAGCTGCTGGGCCTCGCCAAGTCGAACGTCGATCTTGGCCGCAACTTCGGCGCCGATCTCTACGAAGCCGAGGTGCGCTACCTCGTCGAAAACGAATGGGCGATGACCGCCGAGGATGTATTGTGGCGCCGGACCAAGCGCGGCCTGCGTCTCAGCCGTGAGCAGGCGGCAGTGCTCGACGAGTTCATGCGCGGAATAAGCCGGCAGCACGTAGCGGCTGCCGAATAGGGACGGCCGACTGATGCAGAAAGCCTGGGAGGAGGCATCATGCTTGAACTGAGAAACGTGACGAAGACGGTGGGTGCGGCGGAACATATCCGCGACGTCTCGCTGACGCTTCAGCACGGCTCGCTCAACGTCCTGCTCGGGCCGACGCTCTCCGGCAAGACCAGCCTGATGCGGCTGATGGCGGGCCTCGACGTGCCGACCTCCGGCTCGGTCTGGTTCGATGGCAAGGATGTCACCGGCATGCCTGTGCAAAAGCGCAACGTCGCCATGGTCTACCAGCAATTCATCAACTATCCGGCGATGACGGTCTACGAAAACATCGCCTCACCGCTGCGGGTGGCCGGCACGGATCAGGCAACGATCGACAGGGAGGTGCGCAATGCCGCCGCCCTTCTCAAACTCACGCCCTATCTCGATCGCACGCCTCTCAGTCTGTCGGGCGGCCAGCAGCAGCGCACCGCGCTGGCCCGCGCCATCGTCAAGAATGCCAGCCTCGTGCTGCTCGACGAGCCGCTCGCCAACCTAGACTACAAGCTGCGCGAAGAATTACGCGCGGAACTGCCGAAGATATTCGCGGCCGCCGGCACAATCTTCGTTTATGCCACGACCGAGCCGCACGAGGCCTTGCTGCTCGGCGGCAACACGGCGACGCTTTCCGAAGGCAGCATCACCCAGTTCGGGCCGACCATCGAAGTGTTCCGCAAGCCGGTCGATCTGGTGACGGCGAGAACCTTCGCCGATCCGCCGCTCAACACCATCGTGCTTGCCAAGAAGGGCCTGGATTTCCTGCTCGAGGGCGGCGTGAAATTGCCGGTGCCGGCCGAACTCTTCGGCATTGCCGATGCGATCTATACGATCGGCTTCCAGCCTCATCATCTTTCCCTCGATCGGCCCGACGCCGCCGCGGTGCCGGTGCGCGCAAAGGTGACGATCACTGAGATCACGGGATCGGAAAGCTTCATCCATCTCGATTTTGCCGATGCGCGCTGGGTCATGCTGACCCACGGCATTCGCGCCTTCGAGCCGGACGAGGAGGTCGAGGTGTTCATCGACCCGCGCCACATCATGGTCTTCGACGAGCACGGCCGCGCCGTGGCCGCGCCGAGGCTGGCGGCTTAGGAGGAAGCGATGGCGCGCATCGATGTCAATCATATCCGCCACTCTTATCTGCAGAACCCCCGCACGGATGCCGATTTCGCGCTGAAGGAAGTGCACCACACGTTCGAGGATGGCGGCGCCTATGCGCTGCTAGGCCCGTCCGGCTGCGGCAAGACTACGCTGCTCAACATCATTTCGGGATTGCTGCATCCCTCGCACGGCCAGATGCTGTTCAACGGCAGGGACGTGACCAATCTGTCGACCCAAGAACGCAACATTGCCCAGGTCTTCCAGTTCCCGGTGATCTACGACACGATGACCGTCTACGACAATCTGGCGTTCCCGCTGCGCAATCGCGGCGTGCCGGAGGCCGACGTCGACCGCAAGGTGCGCGAGACGCTGGAGATGACCGGGCTGGCCGATATGGCCAAACGAAAGGCGCGCGGACTGACCGCCGATCAGAAGCAGAAAATCTCGCTCGGACGCGGGCTGGTGCGCTCCGACGTCAATGCCATCCTGTTCGACGAGCCTTTGACCGTCATCGACCCGCATATGAAATGGGTGCTGCGCTCGCAGTTGAAGCAGCTTCACCGCCGCTTCGGCTACACCATGGTCTATGTCACGCACGACCAGACCGAGGCGTTGACCTTCGCCGACAGGGTGGTCGTCATGTATGACGGCGAAATCGTGCAGATCGGCACACCGGCGGAGCTGTTCGAGCGCCCGCGCCACACCTTTGTCGGCTATTTCATCGGCTCGCCCGGCATGAATGTCATGCCGGTGGCGATCGACGGCAAGACCGCGAAGCTGGGCTCGCAGCAGATCGAACTGCCGGGCGTGCCCAAGGCGGGCGGCCGCGCCATCGAGCTCGGCATCCGTCCCGAATATGTGCGCCTGGGCAGCCAGGGCATGGCCGTCCGGGTCAGCAAGGTCGAGGACGTCGGCCGCCACAAGGTGGTCCGTGCCAATCTCGAAGGGCGCGAGATCGCCGCCATCATCGGCGAGGACGAGACAGTTCCGGCTGATCCGAAGGTGCGGTTCGACCCGGCCGGCATCAACATCTATGCCGATTCCTGGCGCGTCGAGATGGGAGCCTGAAGTGGAAAAGACCTGGAACAACAGAGCCTGGTTCCTGGTGCTGCCGGTGCTGCTGCTGGTGGCGTTCTCGGCGGTCATACCGCTGATGACGGTTGTCAATTATTCGGTGCAGGACACTTTCGGCAACAACGTCTTCTTCTGGGCCGGCACCGAGTGGTTCGAGGAACTGCTTTCCTCCAGCCGCTTCTGGCAGGCGATGATCCGCAACCTTGTCTTCTCCTTCATCATCCTGGCGATCGAAGTGCCGCTCGGCATCTTCATTGCGCTCAATATGCCGAAGAAGGGTTGGGGCGTGCCTGTTTGCCTTGTTTTGATGGCGTTGCCGCTGCTGATCCCGTGGAACGTCGTCGGCACCATCTGGCAGGTGTTCGGGCGCAACGACATTGGCCTGCTCGGCTATTACGTCAACGCGCTCGGCATCGACTATAATTATGTGCAAGATCCTTATGACGCCTGGGTCACGGTCATCATCATGGACGTCTGGCATTGGACCAGCCTCGTCGTTCTGCTCTGCTATGCCGGCCTGGTCTCGATCCCGGATGCCTTTTATCAGGCGGCCAAGATCGACGGTGCCTCGCGCTGGGCGGTGTTCCGTTACATCCAGCTGCCGAAGATGAACCGCGTGCTGCTGATCGCCGTGCTGCTGCGCTTTATGGATAGCTTCATGATCTACACCGAACCGTTCGTGGTGACCGGCGGCGGACCCGGCAACTCGACGACCTTTCTTTCGATCGATCTCGTCAAGACGGCGCTCGGCCAGTTCGACCTCGGCCCGGCGGCGGCGATGTCGCTGGTCTACTTCCTTATCGTCCTGTTGTTGTCATGGGTGTTCTACACCGTGATGACCAATTACGACGCGGAGCGCTGAGATGAGCCGCGCTGACGAAAGAGCCGACAGAGTGAGCGAGACGACAGCTTCGCAAGGATTAGCCAGCACGCTGCGGCAGGACGAGATCGCACGGCTGATGCGCCGTCGCGGCGAGGAGTCGCGTTGGTGGTGGATCGTGCCGACGCTCTACATCATCGTTCTGCTTTTGCCGATCTACTGGCTCATCAATATGAGCTTCAAGACCAATGGCGAGATCGTCTCGTCGCTGACGCTCTACCCGCACGCACCGACATTGGCGAATTACCGCACCATCTTCACCGACGCGTCCTGGTATTCGGGCTACATCAACTCGATCACCTATGTGGTTATGAACATGGTGATTTCGGTGGCCGCAGCACTGCCTGCTGCCTATGCTTTTTCGCGCTATCGCTTCCTCGGCGACAAGCATCTGTTCTTCTGGCTGCTGACCAACCGCATGGCGCCGCCGGCGGTGTTCGCGCTGCCATTCTTCCAGCTTTATTCGGCCTTCGGCCTTATCGACACCCATATCGCCGTGGCTCTGGCGCATTGCCTGTTCAACGTGCCGCTGGCGGTGTGGATCCTCGAAGGCTTCATGTCGGGGGTGCCGAAGGAGATCGATGAGACCGCCTATATCGACGGCTATTCGTTCCCGCGCTTCTTCATCAAGATCTTCATGCCGCTGATTGCGAGCGGCATCGGCGTGGCGTGCTTCTTCTGCTTCATGTTCTCGTGGGTCGAGCTGCTGATCGCCCGCACGCTGACGACCACGGACGCCAAGCCGATCGCCGCGACCATGACCCGCACCGTTTCGGCCGCCGGCATGGATTGGGGGCTGCTCGCCGCAGCCGGCGTGCTGACGCTGATTCCCGGCGCGCTCGTCATCTGGTTTGTGCGCAACTACATCGCCAAGGGCTTTGCCCTGGGGAGGGTATGATGGAGCAGGTCGACAGAAGCCCATGGTGGTGGGCCGTGCTGTTTCTCGCCCTGGTCGTCGTGGCCTGGGTGGCCCTTCAAATCGATTTCGTGGCAATAACGGTAGGCTTCAGCGATCCGGCCAATATCCGCCTGTGGGGATTTAACCTCTCGTCCAACCTCGATTTTTCGTGGATGGCCTGGACGTGGCCGACCGCGGCCTTCTTTGGAACCATCTTTCTGCTGCTTTGCGGCATGGCGGTGTGGGAATACGTCTCGCCGGGCGGCAATCCGCGCGTCGGCGTGCTGCGCTTCGAAACGACGCGCGGCGACCGCTTGTTCCTGTCGCTGCTTGGCAGTGCCTTTATCCATCTCGCTTGGCTGGGTCTAGTCGGACCCAATCTGTGGTGGGCTCTCGCTCTCTCCGTGGTCTACGCCGCCGGCGTGTTCCGCTACGTATAGAGGGGGAAACTGTTGGAACGGCGGCGTGCCGGCCGCCGATCCAGATCGCACTTTGAACTTAACAGTGGAGGAAATACATGCGACGGCAATTCTTGACATCAACAACTGTGCTTGTCCTGTTGCTCGGGGCAAGCAACGCCTATGCCGGAATGGACGAGGCCAAGGCCTTCCTGGACAAGGAAATCGGCGACCTGTCGACGCTCGACCGCGCCGGCCAGGAAGCCGAAATGCAATGGTTCATCGATGCCGCGAAACCTTTCGCCGGCATGGATATCAAGGTGGTTTCCGAAACCATCGCCACGCATCAGTATGAATCGCAGGTGCTGGCGCCGGCCTTTACAGCCATCACCGGCATCAAGGTTACGCACGACGTCACCCAGGAAGGCGACGTTGTCGAGAAGATCCAGACCCAGATGCAGACCGGCCAGAACCTCTATGACGGCTGGGTCAACGATTCCGATCTGATCGGCACGCACTGGCGCTACCAGCAGGTGCGCAACCTGACCGACTGGATGGCAGGCGACGGCAAGGATGTCACCAATCCGAATCTCGACCTGAAGGATTTCATCGGCACCTCGTTCACCACCGCGCCCGACAAGAAACTCTACCAGCTTCCTGACCAGCAGTTCGCGAACCTCTACTGGTTCCGTTACGACTGGTTCAACGACGAGAAGAACAAGGCGGACTTCAAGGCCAAATACGGCTACGACCTCGGCGTGCCGGTGAATTGGTCGGCCTATGAGGACATTGCAGCGTTCTTCACCGGGCGTGAGATCGACGGCAAGAAGGTCTACGGCCATATGGACTATGGCAAGAAGGACCCGTCGCTCGGCTGGCGGTTCACCGATGCCTGGCTGTCGATGGCCGGCAATGGCGACAAGGGCATTCCGAACGGTCTGCCCGTCGACGAATGGGGCATCAAGGTCGACGAGAATTCGCGTCCGGTCGGTTCCTGCACGGCGCGCGGCGGCGACACCAATGGTCCGGCTTCCGTCTACTCCATCCAGAAGTATCTCGATTGGCTGAAGGCCTATGCACCGGCGGAAGCCCAAGGCATGACCTTCTCCGAATCGGGGCCAGTTCCGGCGCAGGGCGCGGTTGCCCAGCAGATCTTCTGGTACACCGCCTTCACCGCCAGCATGGTCGACGCCAGCGCCAAGGCCGTGCTGAACGACGACGGCACGCCGAAGTGGCGCATGGCGCCGTCGCCGCATGGCGTCTACTGGAAGGACGGCATGAAGCTCGGCTATCAGGACGTCGGTTCCTGGACGCTGATGAAGTCGACGCCGACCGACCGCGCCAAGGCCGCCTGGCTCTACGCGCAGTTCGTCACCTCGAAGACGGTCGACGTGAAGAAGAGCCATGTCGGCCTGACCTTCATCCGCGAGAGCACGATCCACGACAAGAGCTTCACCGAACGTGCGCCAAAGCTCGGCGGCTTGATCGAGTTCTACCGCTCGCCGGCGCGCGTCCAGTGGTCGCCGACCGGCACCAACGTGCCGGACTATCCGAAGCTGGCACAGCTCTGGTGGCAGGCGATCGGCGATGCTTCGTCGGGCGCCAAGAGCCCGCAGGAAGCGATGGACTCGCTCTGCGCCGAGCAGGAAAAGGTGATGAGCCGCATCGAGAAGTCGGGCGTCCAGGGCGATATTGGCCCGAAGATGGCCGAAGAGCATGACCTCGCCTACTGGAACGCCGACGCGGTCAAGAAGGGCAATCTCGCTCCTCAGCTCAAGATCGAGAACGAGAAGGAAAAGCCGGTCACCATCAACTACGACGAGCTGGTGAAGAGCTGGCAGCAATAGGACCGTTTGATGCGGGCGTCCGCGCCCGCATCGCCATGCTCAGGGGAGGCGGCATGTTGCCGTCTCCCCTGTTTGCGTGAACGGCTCCGCGCCGTCTGGCGTCGAGACACCGTAGCACCTTTGAATTCGCTTCGACGGGAGAGAGAATGACCGGATACATCCTTGCAATCGACCAGGGGACGACATCGAGCCGGGCGATCCTGTTCGACGAAAAGATGAAGGTCGTCGCCAGCGGGCAAAAGGAATTCACCCAATATTACCCGGCCTCCGGCTGGGTCGAGCACGATCCCGAGGAGATATGGGCAAGCGTCGTGGAAACGGTGAAGGCCGCGCTGAAGACAGCCGGCCGCAGCGCAGCTGAAATCACCGCGATCGGCATCACCAACCAACGCGAAACCGTCGTCATCTGGGACAAAGAGACCGGCAAACCGATCCACAACGCGATTGTCTGGCAGGACCGCCGCACCGCGCCGCTGTGCCAGAAACTGAAGAAGCTGGGGCTGGAGAAGAAATTCACAAAAAAGACCGGCCTGCTACTCGATCCCTATTTCTCCGGCACCAAGATCGCCTGGATGCTGGACAAGGTGAAGGGCGCCAGAAAACGCGCCGAGAAGGGCGAACTGCTGGCCGGCACCATCGACAGTTTTCTGATTTGGCGCCTGACTGGCGGCAAGGTCCACGCCACTGACGCCACCAATGCCTCGCGCACACTGGTCTACAACATCGAACAAAATGCCTGGGACGACGAGCTGCTGGCCATTCTTGGCATACCTGCAAGAATGCTGCCGCAGGTGAAAGATTGTGCCGATGATTTTGGAATCACAGACAAAAGCCTGTTTGGTGCAGAGATCAGAATCCTCGGTGTGGCCGGCGACCAGCATGCGGCGGCGATCGGCCAGGCCTGTTTCGATCCGGGCATGATGAAATCCACCTACGGCACCGGTTGCTTCGCGCTGCTCAACACCGGCAGCGATCTGGTGCGTTCGAAGAACCGGCTTTTGACCACCATCGCCTATAGGCTGAACGGCAAGACCACCTATGCACTGGAGGGCTCGATCTTTATCGCCGGCGCCGCCGTACAATGGCTGCGCGACGGCATCAAGGTGATCGGCAAGGCCGAGCAGAGCGGCAAATTGGCGGCGGAAGCCGATCCAACGCAGAACGTCTATCTGGTGCCGGCTTTCGTCGGGCTCGGCGCACCGCACTGGGATGCCGAGGCGCGCGGCGCCATCTTCGGGCTGACCCGCAATTCGGGGCCGGCGGAATTTGCCCGCGCGGCACTGGAATCCGTTGCCTTCCAGACCCGCGACCTGCTTGACGCCATGCGAAAGGACTGGAAGGGCGCCTCGGCCAAGACCGTGCTCAGGGTCGATGGCGGCATGGTGGCGTCGGACTGGACCATGCAGCGGCTGGCCGACATTCTCGATGCGCCGGTCGACCGGCCGACAATTCTCGAGACGACGGCGCTTGGTGCGGCTTGGCTGGCCGGCTCGAAGGCGGGTGTCTGGCCGAAGGCCGCGGAATTCGCCAGGAGTTGGGCGCTCGAGCGCCGGTTCAAGCCGGACATGGATGCTTCGACACGTGCCGCCAAGCTGGCAGGTTGGCGCCACGCTGTACGCAGGACGCTCAGTACTCAATAGGCAGGGATGCCACCGGATACGCGCTAATGAAACACCCGCGCCGTTTCGGGCGCGGGCCTGCAGCCTCTAATCTAATGCATGTCGCGCAAACAGCGGTTTTGCGATAGCGCGTCGCATGAGGCCGATCGAACGCGACGCGCTTTAGGACTCAGTAAGGCGACCGGCACTGCCGGCGCGGACCGTAGTTGGGCTGGTAAGTGTTGTCAGAAGCGCGATAGCTCCGATAACGGTCGTAGCACCACTGCACGTGGGCATCGCCACGATAGACACGATTCTGGCTGTTGACGATGGCGCCCGTAATCAGCGCTCCGGTGGCGAAGGCGGCCAGCGGGAACCAGTAGTCACCGTGACGGCGATAGCCGCGACGATATTCGCGATAGCCGCGATGGCCACGCCAATACATGCCATCGTCACGCGCAAAACTGCGCCGGGAGAAATCGCGACGCGAGAAATCGCGGTTGAAACTCCGGTGCCTCCGCCACGGCTCGTACTGGACGGTCTGGACATTCGAGGTGATCCCCTGGGCCGGGGGCGCATAGCTGGGCTGAGCGTTGACTGGCACGATCTCCGCGGCAGCGAATGAGATCGAAAGAGTGGTCGCCAGCAGGCCCGACATGATCCTATTCATGGTCTTCTCCTTGAAACGCATGTCCCTTATCGCGGGAAACGGGCAGGCTGCGCAAATTGTTCCGCCAAAAATCCCAAGTTGCTGATCCGCAAAGGTTCTCCCGATTTGCTGCTTGCCTTTGTCGCCATAGAGGGCGAGCTTCGGCCTTGTGCGAGAGGGAGGCAGTTCCGTCAACGCCGAAGCGCTCCGCAAGGCATGATGACACTGCTGGAAAGCCCGGTGTGCGAGCCGTCTTTTTCCGGTTGACCGGCAGAGGCACTCTCCCTATGTTCCGCGCAATTTCGAGGGCGGCCTTTCTGAGCCCGCGGGAGCGCGTAGCTCAGCCGGTAGAGCAACTGACTTTTAATCAGTAGGTCATGGGTTCGAATCCCATCGCGCTCACCAAAATCCAGATGTACGGCCCGGAGACATGGGTAACAGTTTGTACCTAAGAAATGGGTGACAACCTCGTGCCGAACGCATGCGGTGGCCTTAACCACCCGCCCCATCGTCCATCATCGTGCCGGTGAGCGCCTCATAGGCTCTGCTGCACAGCTGCGAATGCGGACAATCCTTCACGATAAGCGCCGGCACCACCGTGAGAACCGCTGCGGCAAGGATTTGCGGGCAAAGACCGACGGCGCTTACCTTTCTGCCGAACACGCCGGCCAGGAAAAAGTAGAGACCCTGGGCCATGCAGGCTGCCGTCAGAATGCCCAGAAGCGTGCTCGTCCCTCTTGCGAAGGGCGTTGTATAGCTGTCGGGAAAACCCAGCGTGCCGAGATCCATCGACCATTGCAGCGCCAGCACGACGCTCAATGCCGCCCAAACGAAGGCCGTCTTACGAGTGAACAGCGTCCGCTTTGGTTTGTTGCTTAGATCGGTCATGAAATCACGTCTGAATGCGCGCCGGGACATGCGCAAGCTCCCGGTCAAATCAGCGAGACACTACCGCCGGCATGGCGTTCGAGCCGGCCGGCGAGGTCGAGCTCCAGCAGCACCATGAACACTTGGGCGGGATGCAGGCCGGTGTGGCGGATGATCTCGTCGACTGCTACCGGCGTCGGGCCGAGTGCCTCGACGACGCGGTCGCGGTCATCCTCACGCGGCGGCGGCGTTGCCGAAAAGTCGGGCGGCTCTTCAAGCGGCGATGTCCTTGGCGCCCAGGCGCCGACCAGCGGCCCGATCGCACTGGTGACATCGGCAGCCTCGGTGACAAGGGTGGCGCCGTCCTTGAGCAGGCCATTGGCGCCGGCGGCGCGCGGATCGAGCGGCGAACCGGGAACGGCGAAGACCAGTCGGCCCATCTCACCGGCAAGCCGGGCGCTGATCAGTGAGCCGGAGCGCTGTGCCGCCTCGACCACCACCAATCCCAATGCAGCGCCAGCGACAAGCCTGTTGCGGCGTGGAAAATCCTGTGCGCGCGGCTGCCAGCCAAATGGCATTTCGGAGATGATGGCGCCACCGCGCTCGGCGATCTCGTCGCACAGCCCGGCATTTTCGGGCGGGTAGGGCAAATCGAGGCCGCCGGCGAGCACGCCGATCGTGCCGGTCGAAAGGCTGCCCTGGTGGGCGGCCGTATCGATGCCGCGCGCCAAGCCGGAGACGATGCCATAGCCGTCGCGGCCGAGATCCGCCGCCAGCATCCGCGCCATCTTGATGCCGGCCAGCGAGGCGTTGCGGGCGCCGACGATGGCGATCGCGGGCAAGCGGAAAACCGCACTATTGCCCCTGACCGCGAGCAACGGCGGCGGATGGTCCATGCTCTTCATCAGCGGCGGATAATCCGCCTCGCCGATGCCGACGAAGCGGGCGCCCGCACGCCTTGCTGTCTCCAGCTCCGCCTCGGCTTCTCCAATGGACTGGATGCGGACGATTTTTTTGGCGCCGCCCGAAATCATCAGTTCGGGCAGCATCGCAAGTGCTGCTTCGGCCGAACCGAACCGGTTGATCAGGTCGCGAAAGGAAGCTGGGCCGACATTCGGCGTGCGGATCAGGCGAAGCCAGCTCAGCCGCTGCCGGTCGCTGAGGCGCGGCCCGGCGGCGGGCTCGCTCACTCCTTGGCCCCGATCTTACCCTCGGTGCCGGCAAGCAGCCGCGCAATGTTGGCGCGGTGCTTTATGATGACGATCAGGCTCATCGCCGCGAAAAGCCCGGCAATCTGCGGCGTGCTCAGGAAGTACAAGGCCACTGGCACGACCACAGCTGCCGTCAGTGCCGCCAGCGAGGAGTAGCGGAACAGGAAAGCCACCGCCAGCCAGACAACGGCGAAGATCACCGCTACCTGCCAGGCAAGGCCGATCAGCACGCCGAGGTAAGTGGCGACACCCTTGCCGCCCTTGAAGCCGAGCCAGACCGGAAAGAGGTGGCCTAGAAAAGCACCGAAGCCGGCCCAGGGCCCGAGCTCAGGTGCAAAGCGGCCGGCGATCAGCACAGCCGCGGTGCCCTTAAGGGCGTCGAGCAGCAGGGTGGCCGCCGCCAGACCCTTGTTGCCGGTGCGCAGCACATTGGTGGCGCCGATGTTGCCGGAGCCGATGTTGCGCACGTCGCCGAGGCCGGCGGCACGGGTGATCAGCAGCCCGAAGGGGATCGAGCCGAGAAGATAGCCGAACACCAATGCCAAGACGGGACTGTAAGCCATTGTTCCCCCCGAACTTTCCTTGGCTGAGCGGATTTCAAGGCGCGATGCCTGTTCCGTCCTAGGCCGAAAACACTGTGCGGCCCGCCACCATCGTTTGCAAGACCTTGCCTTGCAGCCGCGCGCCTTCGAAACAGGTGTTTTTCGAGCGCGAGCGGATGCCGCTCTCGCTGACGATCCATGGCTCGTCCAGATCGACGAGTGCAAGGTCGGCCAAAGCCCCCGGTTTCAGCGTGCCGCCGGGCAGGCTGAACAATCTTGCCGGCGCGGTGGATAAGGTCTCGACCAGCCGGAGCAGCGTCACGTCGCCATTGTGATAGAGCCGCAGTGCCGCGCCCAGCAGCGTTTCCAGTCCGATGGCGCCGGCCGCAGCATCGGCGAAGGGCAGGCGCTTGGTGTCGACGTCCTGCGGGTCGTGCGAGGAGACGATGAGGTCGATGGTGCCGTCCTTGACCGCCTCGATCATCGCCAGCCGGTCTTCCTCGGCGCGCAGCGGCGGCGTCAGCCGGAAGAAGGTGCGGTACTCGCCGACATCATTCTCGTTGAGCGACAGATTGTGGATCGACACGCCTGCTGTGACGTTGGCGCCGTCGGCTTTTGCGCGCGCTACCGCGTCTGCCGCCATAGCCGTCGAGATCTTGGCAGCGTGATAGGAGCCGCCGGTCAGGCGAGCCAGCGCGAGATCGCGCTCCAGGGGGATTGATTCGGCCTCGCGAGGAATGCCGGCAAGGCCAAGCCAGCTTGCGTAAAGGCCTTCGTTCATCACGCCGGCCGAGGCGAGATCGGCGTCCTGGGTTTCATGCGCGATGACGCCGTCGAAATCGCGCGCGTAGGTCAGCGCGCGACGCATCACCAGCGCGCTGGCGATAGAATGCCGGCCGTCGGTGAAGGCGACCGCTCCAGCCTCGCGCAATAGGCCGAATTCGGTCATCTCGCGGCCTTCCAGCCCCTTGGTGATCGCTGCCGCCGGAAAGATGTTGACGATTGCCGTGTCCTTGGCGGTGCGCAGCACAAACTCGACCAGTGCGACATTGTCGATCACCGGGTCGGTATCGGGCATCATGACGATTGAGGTGACGCCGCCCGCCGCCGCAGCAATGCTCGCCGATGCGATGGTTTCGCGGTGTTCGCCGCCCGGTTCGCCGATGAAGACACGTGCATCGATCAGGCCGGGGATGATCGCGTTACCAGCGCACTCGATGATCGTGGCGTCTTCGGGCGCGCCCTGGTTCAAGGCCGCCTTGCCGGCGGCAACGATTTTGCGCCCTTCGACGATGACGGTGCCTATCTCGTCGATGCCGCGCGATGGGTCGACGATGCGGGCGCGGCTGAAGACCGTTATGCTCATGCGCCGCGGCCCTCGTGGTTTCGACGGGGGTCGAGCAGCGCTTCCATCACCGCCATGCGCACGGCGACGCCCATCTCAACCTGTTCCTGGATAACGCTTTGCGGGCCGTCGGCGATCTCGGAGGCGATCTCGACGCCGCGGTTCATCGGGCCGGGATGCATGACCAGCGCACCGTCCTTGGCCGCTTTCAGCTTCTCGGCGTCGAGCCCGAAATAGCGGAAATATTCGCGCACCGAGGGTACGAAAGCGCCTTCCATGCGTTCGCGCTGCAGGCGCAACATCATCACCACGTCGGCGTCCTTCAGGCCTTCGGCCATCGAGCGGGTGACGATGACGCCCATCTTCTCGATGCCGGCGGGCAAAAGCGTCGAAGGGGCTACGACCCGTACCTGGGCACCGAGCGCGTTGAGCAGAATGATATTGGAGCGCGCCACGCGCGAATGCAGGATGTCACCGCAGATCGCCACGATGAGCTTCGACAACGGACCCTTGGCGCGGCGGATGGTCAGCGCGTCGAGCAGCGCCTGCGTTGGATGTTCATGAGCGCCGTCGCCGGCATTGACCACCGAGCAGCCGACCTTTTGAGCAAGAAGTGCCGCCGCGCCCGCCGATTGGTGGCGGATGATCAATATGTCGGGGCGCATGGCGTTCAGCGTCATCGCGGTATCGATCAGCGTCTCGCCCTTCTTCACCGACGAGCTTGCCACCGACATGTTCATGACGTCGGCGCCGAGCCGTTTGCCGGCCAGCTCGAACGACGATTGCGTACGGGTCGAGGCTTCGTAGAAGAGATTGATCTGGGTGCGGCCGCGCAGCGTCGATGTCTTCTTGTCCGATTGCCGCGAGATGGCAACGGCCCGGTCCGCCCGGTCGAGCAGAAGCTCGATGTCGGCGGGGGAAAGATCGCGGATGCCCAGAAGATGGCGGTGGGGATAAAGTGGCAGGGACGATGCGTCGGTCATCTCAAGTCGCTGCTATAGGGGGGAGGCTCCGCGGCTGCAAGCACAGGCTTGGGATTGGATCGGTTCTCCCCGGTATTTTCGTCGCGCGCCGCCGGCCATAGGCTATAAACCGCGATGACTTTGGATTCGCAGACTTCAGGTGATAAGGACGAAGCGTGACCGACGACGTGACCAACCAGCCGCCGCCGCTGGCCGGCGGCAACGCCTGGCGGGGCGATCCGTTGCTGATCCAGCTTGCCGAGCGCTTTTCCGATCCGGTGCGCAAGGACCTCGACGGGCTTGGCCGTTTCGTTTTGACGCATGAGGCGCAGGAGCTGGCCCGTCTTGCCAATGTCGAGACGCCGAAGCTCAGGACCCATGACCGCCAGGGCCGGCGCATCGACCAGGTAGAGTTCCACCCCGCCTATCACGCGCTGATGCGCCGCTCGGTCGCCAACGGGCTGCATTCGTCGGTCTGGGAGAATGGCGACGCCGAGATCGGCCGCCGCCACCAGGTGCGCGCCGCGCGCTTTTACCTCACGGCTGAGCTCGAAACCGGGCATCTTTGCCCGATCACCATGACCAGCGCTTCGCTGGCAGCGCTGATGGCCAGCCCGAAACTGTTTCGCGAATGGGCGCCTCGGGTGACGACGCGCAAATACGATCAGGGCCAAAAGCCGCCGGTCGAAAAAGCCGGGCTGACGCTCGGCATGGGCATGACCGAGAAGCAAGGCGGTACCGATGTTCGTGCCAACGTCACCAAGGCCGAGCGCGCCGGCAGCGGTTTTTATCGCCTGACCGGCCACAAATGGTTCATGTCGGCGCCGATGTCGGATGCCTTCCTGGTGCTCGGACAGGCGCCGGAGGGACTGTCGTGCTTTCTGGTTCCCCGCTTGCTTGGCGACGGATCCGGCAACGGCTTCCGCTTTCAGCGGCTGAAGGACAAGCTCGGCAACCGCTCCAATGCGTCCTCCGAGGTGGAATTCGTCAATGCCATCGGCGAGATGGTTGGCGAGCCCGGCGCCGGCGTGAAGACGATCATGGACATGGTGACCCTGACGCGGCTCGACTGTGCCGTCGCCTCCTCGGCGATCATGCGGGCCGGACTGGCCGAGGCCGTCCACCACACGCGCCACCGCCAGGTGTTCGGAACCAATCTGATCGAGCAGCCGCTGATGCAGCGTGTGTTGGCCGACATGGCGCTCGACGTTGCCGCCGCTACCGCGCTGTCGTTCCGGCTGGCGCGCTCCTTCGACGAGGCGGCCGGCGACCGCGGCGAGGCGGCCTTCGCCCGCGCCATGACGCCGGTCGTCAAATACTGGGTCTGCAAGATTGCGCCGCCGCTGCTCTATGAGGCGATGGAATGCCTCGGCGGCAATGGCTATGTCGAGGAGGGGCCGCTCGCCCGCTACTATCGCGAAGCTCCGGTCAACGCGATCTGGGAGGGTTCAGGCAACGTCATGGCGCTCGACGTGTTGCGAGTGCTCGGCCGCGCGCCAGGCCTGTTTGATGACGTGCTGGCCGGCATCGACCGCGATCTCGGCGCTGGCGGACGCGGCACCGTCGGCGTGCTCAAGGCAGCAATGCAGGTCGCTGCAACCGACGAGGGCTCAGCGCGGCTGTTGACCGAGCAATTGGCATTGTCGGCGGCGGCGGCAGAGCTTCGCAGGCTGGGGGCAGGGCGGATCGCCGACGCCTTCGTCGAGACGCGCCTCGCCGGCCAGTGGCGCAACACCTATGGAATGCTCGATTCGCGCCACGATGCGCGGATGATCATCGACACGCTCTACCCGCCGATCAACTAGTGCCGTCGCCCGGGTCGCAGCCGCTTTTTTTCGCGCGCCCTGTGGATGATCGTTAACCTTAACAAATGGTTTCCATTGCGGCGGCCGGTGGCAAAGCCCAGTGTTATGGTTAAGGCAAGGACTGTTCGGCTGAGCGGTCTTTGTCCTGCGAAGCAGGAGCGTCATGCGGCATATTTTGAGCTCTTTTCTGGCATTGCATTGGGCGGCCGTTTTCGCCCTGCTGGCGTTCATCTGCATCGATGGGAATCGTGGCGTCGCGGCGGCCCTTGGCGTGCTCGGCGTTCCCGTCCAGAACACTCGCTTTGCCGATCTTGAAAACGCCGTCGTCGTGGCGCCGCTCGCCGTGGCATTGCTTGTCGTCGCGGTGCTGTTCTGCTGGGCCTTTGTTGAAGCATTGACCAGCGACGCCACCAACCCGGACCCAGCCGACAGTGTTGTGCGGATCGCCTTCATCTCGGCCTCGGGCGTGCTGTCGTTGATCGTCATCGGCGGCGCTGCGCAAGGCATCAATGGGCTGTTCATGGTTGTCGCCGTGCAATTGGCGGCACTTCTGGCGTCATATGTCGCGATGCTCGCCGAGCGGCGCTCAGCCGCTGCCGCGGCAGTTCCAGTGACCGGCGAAATCCGCGCGGCCGCGCATATCATGGCCAAGGCAGCGGCGTACAATTCCTCGCTTGCGCGCATTTCGGGCCGGCCGGATTCGAGGGACGATCGCTGATGCGCACCTTGTTCGCGCTGTGGGCGGCTCCGCTCCTCCTGTTCTGGGGCTGGTTCTTTCTGTCGCTCAACGACATCAATTTCGGCTATGTCATGCTGAGCCGCCAATTGCACGATCTCGTTTTCCAGCTTTATGGGCAGATGCTCGGCGTCGATCCGGCGCTCATCCCGGGCATGGTGGCGAAGGCTTGCGTCTTCGACGGCCTACTGCTGATGGCGTTCTGGGCATTTCGCCGCCGCAAGGCGATCGGCAGCTGGATCAAGGCAACGCGCAATCGCTATTTCGACCAGGCATCGACTCCGAGCGCCTGAAGCCGGTCGAGAACACCCTGCAGGATGAAGGCCGCCGCCGCTGAATCGATCTTGCCGGCGCGTTTCTTGCGGGAAAAATCCATCTCGATCAGTGTCCGCTCGGCCGCCACCGTCGACAGCCTTTCGTCCCAAAAGACGAACGGCAGATCGGTCAATCCAGCCATGTTGCGGACGAAAGCGCGGGATTTTTGGGCGCGTGGGCCTTCCGAGCCGTCCATGTTGATGGGGAGGCCGATCACCACTGCGCCGGCATTTTCCTTCTGCAGCAGAGCGAGCAGCACCGCGGCATCGAGCGAGAATTTCTTGCGCATGATGACAGGGCGCGGGTGCGCGAAGGACAAGCCGCGGTCCGAAACCGCCACGCCGATCGTCTTGTCGCCGAGGTCAAGCCCAGCCAGGGTCTTGCCGCCGCCGAGCCGGCCCGGCAACTCCTCGATCGTGATGATGCCCAACGGCTTTTCCTTTGACCGCGACGCCGCACTTCCTATACGCGCAACATATGCCGCGGCACTTTAATTTCGCCGTCGGCGTTCTAGCCTCTACCGAAGCAAAAATCGAGGAAGGCATTGATGAAACTTACCTGGTACGGACACTCGGCATTCCGCGTCGAAATCGAAGGCGCGAAAATCCTCATCGACCCGTATCTGGTCGGCAATCCGTCATGGACAGGCGGCTGGGAAGAGCCGGCCGAAGGGGTCACGCACGTGTTGCTTACCCATGGCCACAGCGACCACATCAGCGGCGCCGTCGAAGTGCTCAAGAAAAGCGGCGCGATGCTTGTCGCCAATTTCGAGATTTGCATGTACCTGGTCGGCAAAGGCGTCAGTGACAAGCAAATCAATCCCGGCAATATCGGCGGTACCGTCGATTGCGGCGGCTTCACCACCACTTTCGTTCAGGCTCTGCATTCATCGTCCTTTCTAGGCGAGAGCGGCCAGAACACCTATCTCGGCAATCCGGGCGGGCTCGTCCTGCACTTCCCCGAGGATAAGACGCTCTACCATATGGGCGACACAGACATCTTTTCCGATATGGCGCTGATCAACGAGTTGCATGAGCCGAAGATCGGCATCGTGCCGATCGGCGACCGCTTCACCATGGGTGGCGCGGTGGCAGCTCTTGCCTGCCAGCGTTTCTTCAAGTTCGAGACGGTCGTTCCCGCTCACTTCGGCACATTTCCGATGATAGATCAGACCGCCGACAAGTTTGTGGCCGGGCTGGACGGATCGGGTGTGAAAGTGGCGTTGCCGAAGATCGGCGAGACGATTACGCTGTAGGAATAGCGAACCGGAATGACGACATGGGTCTGAGAAACTCTCTTTGCATTTCTATGCTGGTTGCCGCATCGCCGGCGCTGGCCGCCGAGGATTTCATCGAGGGCATCTATCTGCAATCGGAGGATCTCTGCGCGCAGGCCAAAAAGGATACGCTGCAGACGGTGATCGAGGGCGGCAATATCGTACTGTCGGCAAACGGACTGGAAAGCATCGAATATAACTGCGAGTTCCTGCAGATCACCAAGGCGGCACGCTCGCCAAGCTGGGCGGTGACCGCCATCTGCCAGGAGCCGGGCTACGTCTTTCCGGATGTTCTCTCACTGACTCAGATGAACGCGAAGCAGATCGACCTGGTTTCGGTTCGGCCTGCCGCGGACGAAAGCGAGCAGAGCGGCAACGGCGGCAGCTATTTCCTCTGCGACGGCGTGGCAATGCCGTAGGGCAGTTGTCGGCACGATGCATGTTGCGCGGCACGCGCTGCGCCGCTATAGCGCTGGTTTTCCCCGAGGCACAAACATGTCCGTTGATATTAAAACCGTGAAGCGCGTCGCGCACCTTGCCCGCATTGCGGTGAGCGAGGAGGATGCAGAGCGCATGACCGGCGAATTGAACGCCATTTTGGGCTTTGTCGAGCAGTTGAACGAGGTCGATGTTTCCGGCGTCGAGCCGATGACCTCGGTCACGCCGATGGCAATGAAGAAGCGCCAGGACGTCGTCACCGACGGCAGCAAGGCAGCCGACATCGTCGCCAACGCGCCGGCAACCGAAGAGAACTTCTTTCTCGTGCCAAAGGTCGTGGAGTAGCTGGCCGATGGGAATCGAGATCGCCGCGGAGACGCCGCTGCAGGACGATGTGCGTGGGCTGGTCGAGGAGCTCAACGCCACATTGCTGGAGTTGACGCCGCCGGAGCATTGCTACCATTTGACGGTCGAGCAGATGGCGGACCGCGAGACGACCGTCTTCATCGCCCGCGACGACGGCCTTGCCATCGGTTGCGGCGCGCTGAAGCGCCACGACGCTGTCGTCGGCGAGGTCAAGCGTATGTATACGCGGCCTTCGCATCGCGGCCGCAAGATCGGTGCGATGATCGTCGAGCGGATCGAGGGCTTGGCGCGCCAAGAAGGGCTGAAGCGTCTGGTGCTGGAGACGGGCGACCGTCATCCCGCCGCCTGGACCGTCTACGAACGCGCCGGTTTTTCGCGCTGGGGGCCGGTGCTGAATTACCCCAATTCCGAGTGGTCGGTGTTTTACGAAAAGAGCCTTGCCTGATGAGCGACCTGACCCAACTGACGATTTCGCAGGCCCGCGCCAAATTGCGCTCCAGGGAGATCACCGCCACCGAAGTCACCGAGGCTTATCTGTCGGCGATCGAGCGAGCCAATCCTGCGCTCAATGCCTATATCGTGGTCACCGGCGACAAAGCGCGCGACATGGCCAAGGCCTCCGACGCGAAACTGGCCAAGGGCGAGGGCGGGTCCCTCGAGGGTATCCCGCTCGGCATCAAGGATCTGTTCGGCACCGAAGGCGTCCACACCCAGGCCTGCAGCCACGTGCTTGACGGGTTCAAGCCGCGCTACGAATCGACTATCACCGCCAATCTGTGGGCGGATGGCGCCGTCATGCTCGGCAAGCTCAACATGGACGAGTTCGCCATGGGCTCGTCCAACGAGACCTCGTATTACGGGCCTGTCATCAACCCGTGGCGGCGTTCGCGGCTCGACACGGTGGTAATGCCGACGACACATCAGGGCGAGGGCGGCTTCGTTTCGGCGGGCGGCACCAGGACCGCGCGCACGTTGGACAATGCCCAGCTGGTGCCGGGCGGTTCGTCCGGTGGCTCGGCATCAGCCGTCTCGGCCTTCCTGTGCGCCGGCGCTACCGCCACCGACACCGGCGGCTCGATCCGCCAGCCCGCCGCCTTCACCGGCACGGTCGGCATTAAGCCGACCTATGGCCGCTGCTCGCGTTGGGGCGTCGTCGCCTTCGCCTCGTCGCTCGACCAGGCCGGGCCGATCGCGCGCGACGTGCGCGATGCCGCGATCCTGTTGAAGTCGATGGCTTCGGTCGACCCGAAGGACACGACCTCCGTCGACCTGCCGGTGCCGGATTACGAGGCCGCGATCGGCCGCTCGATCAAGGGGATGAAGGTCGGCATCCCCAAGGAATACCGTGTCGACGGCATGCCCGAGGAGATCGAGGCGTTGTGGCAGAAGGGCATTGCCTGGCTGAGGGATGCCGGCGCCGAGATTGTCGACATCTCGCTGCCGCACACGAAATACGCGCTGCCGGCCTATTACATTGTTGCGCCCGCCGAAGCCTCGTCCAACCTCGCCCGTTACGACGGCGTCCGCTATGGATTGCGCGTGCCCGGCAAGGACATTGTCGACATGTATGAAAAGACCCGCGCCGCCGGCTTCGGGCGTGAGGTCAAGCGCCGCATCATGATCGGCACCTATGTGCTTTCCGCTGGCTACTACGATGCCTACTATCTGCAGGCGCAGAAGGTTCGTAACCTGATCAAGCGCGATTTCGAAAATGTGTTTGTCGCAGGTGTCGACGTCATCCTGACGCCGGCAACGCCGTCCGCCGCCTTCGGCATCGCAGACGAAGACATGGCCGCCGACCCGGTCAAGATGTATCTCAACGACATCTTTACGGTGACGGTGAACATGGCCGGCTTGCCCGGCATCGCGGTTCCGGCCGGGCTCGACGCCAAGGGGCTGCCACTCGGCCTGCAGCTGATCGGCCGGCCTTTCGACGAGGAAACGCTGTTCCAGACCGCCCATGTCATCGAACAGGCGGCCGGCACATTTCAGCCGGAAAAATGGTGGTAGGATCGTTTCTCATCTGAGGGGGTGAGGGATGTTCTTCTATGTCTCCAAGGTCCTGTGGCTCTTCGTCCAGCCGCTTAATCTCGCGATCATCCTGCTGCTGGCTGGATTGCTTGCGGCATTGGTCGGGCGCAAAAGGCTATTTGCCACCGGCAGCGTGCTGGCCTTCCTTGTCCTGGCAATGTCAGCATGGACCTCGCTCGGCGCAGTGATGCTCAATCCGCTCGAGGAGCGTTTCCCTAAGCCACCCCTGCCGGAAAGGGTTGACGGAATCGTTGTGCTCGGCGGCGGTATGGACGGCGCCATCAATTTCGTTCGCGGCGGTTATGAACTCAACGCCAGTGGCGATCGAATTGTCGAGGCAGCCGTGCTGGCGCGGCGTTTTCCGACAGCGAGAGTCGTCATTTCAGGCGGCCCCGTTGCAATAATCGGTGAGGACGAAGGCGACTCAACCACGGCGCCACGCGTACTCACTGCGCTCGGCGTGGCGGCCGATCGTCTGATCCTGGAAGACAAGTCACGCAACACCTACGAGAATGCCGTCTTCACCAAGCGGCTGATTACGCCGAAACCCGGCGAGATCTGGCTGCTGGTGACCTCAGCCTTCCACATGCCGCGCGCCAAGGCGCTGTTCGACAGAGCCGGCTTCCCGACGGTTCCATGGCCGGTCGACTACCGCACCTCCGGTAAGGAAGGTATCAGCCTGTTCCGCAAATCTACCAACGAAGCGCTGCAGACCACGACCATCGCGATTCGCGAATGGATCGGGCTCGTCGCCTATTGGCTGTCGGGCCGCATTGATCAGCCTTTTCCCGGGCCGGGCGGCTGACCGAGCACCGCCTGCCGCGCCGCCGAGAAAAATTGGCGGCGCACCAGCACCGCCAGAAGCAGCAGCGTCGATAGCACGAAAACGGCGGGATCGACGAACCAGCCAAGATAACCGATCGAGAAGAACACGCCGCGCAGCCCGGAATTGAAATGCTTCCCGGCCAGCATGTTCATGCGGGCCGCGCGCCACACCGCCGTTTCGGTGACCGGATTGCGCGACGCCTCGCCATGCGGAATCGGCACCGCGCCGATCAGGATCGAGCAATAGTTGAACAGCCGGTAAGCCCAGCCGAACTTGAAGAAGGAAAAGGCCAGGATCAGAACCAGCCCGAACACCTTCGTCTGGAAGGCGGCGCGTGAGGATGTGGCGCCAAACGGCAGGTCGCTCAGCACAGTGAGAACCTGATCGGAAGCGCCGAGCAAGGCAAAACAGCCGCCGATCGCAATCAGCGAACTGGAGGCAAAGAAGGCGGTCCCCTGTTGCAGGCCGCTCATGATGGCGGTGTCGACGATGCGGATCTCGCGTTCGGCCATGGTCCTCATCCAGGCCTCGCGCTGCGCGTTCATCGCCCTCGTCAGCGACATGCGGCTGACCAGCATTCCGTCGGCGGCGAGCGTATGCAGCACCCACGCGGCGAGGAAGAACCCCAGCGCTGCAAGGTCGGCCGTCGATAGATGAAAGGAATCGCTCATGCGGTGCTTTTACCACAAGCCGAGGCAACGCTTCGATGGCCGAAGCCGGAATGTCGCTGCCGGAGCAAACAAGGTCGGCAGGCGCAGCGCCGCAATCTTCAAAACAGCGGAAAACATCATGGGAATTCCTATATATAGAGCTCAACAGGGTCCCAGGAGAAAACGCCCACGTGTTCCTTTCGGTTTTCGACCTGTTCAAGATCGGCATCGGCCCATCGAGTTCGCACACGATGGGGCCGATGACGGCTGCGCGGCGGTTTCTCGACGAGATTGCGGGAGACGACTGGCCGCGTCCGGCCGGCGCCAGGGTCGACCGAATCGCGGCCAGCCTGCATGGCTCGCTCGCCTATACCGGCATCGGCCATGGCTCCGATCGCGCCGTGGTGCTCGGCCTCGCCGGCCAGACGCCGCAGACGGTGGATCCTGACCACGCCGACGGCATCGCCGCTCGCATCGCCGCCGAGAAGCGGATTTCGCCGCCCGGCCATCCGTCCTATCGTTTCGACCCGGCAACGGATCTGGTGCTGGATCGCAAGACGCCGCTGCCGGGTCACGCCAATGGCATGGCGTTTTCTGCCTATGATGCCGGAGACCGGTTGCTGCTGAGGCGCGTCTACTATTCGATCGGCGGCGGCTTTGTCGTTTCCGAGGAAGAATTGCAGCGGATGAAGGCGAGGGGCTCGGCGACAACCGAAGGCAAGAAGGTTCCATATCCGTTCAAGAACGCCGTCGAAATGCTCTCAATGGCAGCGAAAAGTGGCCTTTCGATCGCCGAGATGAAGCGCGTCAACGAGGAGACGCAGATGTCGCGCGAGGAGCTCGACGCCGGCCTCGACGGCATCTGGAGCGCCATGAAGGGATGCATCGAGCGCGGCCTGTCGCAAGACGGCATCATGCCCGGCGGACTGAAGGTGCGCCGCCGTGCCCGGATGCTGCACGACAAGTTGCAGGAGCAATGGCAGCAGAACCGGCCCAACCCGCTGCTCGCCAATGACTGGCTGTCGATCTATGCAATGGCGGTCAACGAGGAGAACGCCGCCGGCGGCCGTGTCGTCACCGCGCCAACCAATGGGGCGGCCGGCACTCTGCCCGCGGTGTTGCGCTATTGGCTGCATTTCCATCCCGAAGCCGACCAGCCGAGTATCCGCGATTTCCTGCTGACGGCGGCGGCCGTTGGCGGCATCATCAAGACCAATGCTTCGATCTCGGGGGCCGAGGTAGGCTGCCAGGGCGAGGTCGGTTCGGCTTCGGCGATGGCTGCGGCGGGATTGTGCGCCGTCATGGGCGGCACGCCCGAGCAGGTCGAGAACGCTGCCGAAATCGCGCTGGAACATCATCTCGGCATGACCTGCGATCCGGTCGGCGGCCTGGTGCAGGTGCCGTGCATCGAGCGCAACGCGCTTGGCGCTGTCAAGGCGGTGACCGCCGCTTCGCTGGCCATCAAGGGCGATGGCGTTCATTTCGTGCCGCTCGATGCGGCGATCGAGACGATGCGCCAGACCGGCCTCGACATGAACGAAAAGTACAAGGAAACCAGCCTTGGCGGATTGGCCGTCAATGTCGTGGAGTGCTGAGCGCCAGTCTGGCGGCCTGGACCACCACTGTGGAGAAGTCGATCAGGCCGTTGACGCGTTCGCGTGCTGGGCTAAACCTTAAACGATGTCTCTCAATCTCATAAAGCTTTGCGTCGGCTGTGACAGCGTCGAGGATCTGGAAGAGTGGATTGCCTTCCGCCTCGACGAGCGGCGCCGCGCCGGCGAACCGGCCGAACACTACCACACCACCCGCATGGTGCCGACGCGCGGCGCCGAGATCACCGACGGCGGCTCGCTCTACTGGGTGGTCAAGGGCAATGTCCAATGCCGTCAGCTGATCACCGAAATCCGGCCCTTCACCGATGACGATGGCATCGGCCGCTGCCATCTGATCCTCGATCCCGAGGTCGTGCGCACCGACTGGCAGCCGCGCCGTGCATTCCAAGGGTGGCGCTACCTGAAGCCTGCGGACGCGCCGGCCGATCTCGGCAAGGGCAAAGCCGGGCTGATCGAAATGCCGCCGAAGCTCAGGCGTGAGCTTGCCGATCTTGGCCTACTCTGACGCCAAGAACCGTAACGCCAAGGGCACCGGCCGAACGCTTGTCCGCAGTTGCCATCATCACCGGTCCTGCAGGTCGCCTGATCTGGGCTTGCAAGCTGGGGAACAACGCCACATCTTGAATGTCATGAGCGACAAGAAGCAGCCCGTGCCTGCAAAGGCCAATCCTGCGCCGGTCGAGTCCCAATCGAGCACCGGCGAGATCGACGCCTTTCTCCGTCAGGCAAGGACGCTCGCTGCATCCGCCACCGGTTCAGGCAGGCTGATCCTGTCCCTCGACGCTACGATGAGCCGCCAGCCGACCTGGGATCTCGCCTGTGCGCTGCAGGCCGAGATGTTCGACGCCGTCGGCAAGGCTGGGGTGCTCAAGGTTCAACTGGTCTATTTCCGCGGGCTTGGCGAGTGCCGTTCCTCCGCATTCGTCACCGATACCGAAGCTCTGAAGCAGCTGATGACGCGCATCGACTGCCGTAGCGGCCACACCCAGATCGGCAAGGTGCTCGCCCATGCGCTGAAACAGACGGCGGCGGCCAAGGTCAACGCGCTGGTCTATATCGGCGATGCGATGGAAGAAAACATAGATGATCTGGCCGAAAAGGCCGGTAGCCTAGGTCTGCACGGCGTTCCTGTCTTCGTTTTTCAGGAAGGCCATGATGCCGGTGCAGAAAAGGCGTTCAAGGAAATTGCACGGCTGTCCAAAGGGGCCTGGTTCCGGTTTGATCGGCGGGCTGCCGCGACCTTGGCCGGCCTGCTTTCGTCCGTCGCCGTGTTTGCGACCGGCGGTCTGAAAGCACTGGAGGACCGGGGCAGGCCGGAGGACCGGCTGATGATCGAGCATCTACGGGGCGGCGGAAACTGATGGGCGCGATTATCGCTTTTGTAGCATTGCTTCTGGTGCTTCTCGGCATGCTCACCATCTTCCTGCGCGCCGATCCGGGGAAGCTTGCAGGCGGCATGAGGACCCTTGGACCCGTGCTGCTCGGGCTGGTCGGCGTTGCCGTGCTGCTGGTCGGGCGCGAGGGCCTCGGCGGCTTGATCCTGTCGGCCGCGCTCGCCTGGTATGGCTCCATGCGCATGAATCAGCCGGCCGCAAAACTGGCACCGGGCAAGCGTTCGACGGTGCGTACCGCGGCGCTTGAGATGGAACTCGATCACGACACCGGCGGCCTCGAAGGCCTCGTGCTGGCTGGGCGCCATGAAGGCAAGATGCTTGGCTCGATGGGGCTTGCCGAATTGCAGCAACTTTATCGCGAGCTCTCCGGCGATCCGGAGAGCCGCCAGCTGCTAGAGACGTATCTTGACGGCAGATTTCCCATCTGGCGCAAAGACGCTGATGCGAATGGTGGCGAAGGGCTGGGTGTTGCGCCAGGTTCGGGCGCCATGACTAAGGAGGAGGCCTACAAGATCCTTGGTCTTGAAGCGGGGGCTGCCGCGGCGGATGTCCGCAAGGCGCACCGCCGCCTGATGCAGCGCCTGCACCCCGATATCGGTGGCACGTCTTTCCTGGCGGCGCGGATCAACGAAGCCAAGGACGTCTTGCTCTCCAATCACAACTAGTCTCCTTCGACGCAGAACTTTCGGGAAAGATATCGTTTCGCGCCCTTACTGCTGGACGGCGTAGCACTCGATCTTCTTCTTTTTCAAAGCGTTACAAGCCTTCCAGGCGGCGGTCTTCGAACCAAAACCACCGAACCGGGCGCGGTAATAGGTGACGCCGTCCTTGTCGAAGGCGACGGTGAAACCGGAGGCATCGGCCAGAACGGAGGGCACCTGCTTCGTCGCCTTGTCGAGGAAAGCCTTTGCTTCGGATTGCTTTGGCGAAGAGGCGACCTGTATTGCCCAGCCGGATGGCACCGACGCCGTGCTGACCGGATCGACCTCTGCAGCCGGTTCGGCATAGGCTGCGGCGACCCGGGCCGTCGCCACATCGTCCGCTGTCGCCACGGCCGCCGTCTTGACCTTTCTGGTCTGAACGACCGGAGTGGTTTCTTCAACGACGGGAGCATTTTCCTCGACGAGGGAGGCAACGGCATCGTCGTCCGGCTTACTATCCGGCGTCGGCGCGTCATGCTTCGGCAGAAGCACCTTGGCCAGGGCTGAAATCGGATTGCCGCCACCGGCTTTGGCAATCAGCATGCCGCCGCCGCGCGACGACGCCTTCGGCATGTAGGCATTGATCAACCCGGCCATCTGGCTGTCGCGGCTGCCGCCGGACCTGCCGCCCATGACCACCGCTACGATGCGCCGGTCGCCATCCGATACCGAGGAGACCAGGTTATAGCCGGAGGCGCGGGTATAACCGGTCTTGATGCCGTCGACGCCCTTGATGCGTCCGAGCAGACGGTTATGGCCGTTGATGCGCTGTCGCCCGTAAAGAAAGGAGCGCTGCGAGAAATAGCCGTAATATTGTGGAAAATGCTCTCTCAGGGCGATACCGAGCAGCGCCATGTCGCGCGCCGTCGTGAACTGCCCGGGATCAGGCAAGCCGTTGGCGTTGCGGAAAACGGTTCCCCGCATGCCCAGCGCCCGCGCCTTGGCGGTCATCATGCGGGCGAAATTGGCCTCATTGCCGCCGAGCATCTCGCCAAGCGCAGTTGCGGAATCGTTTGCCGATTTGGTCACCATCGACAGGATGGCGGTCTCGACCGTGACCGAGCCGCCGCGCTTGACGCCGAGCTTTGTTGGCGGTTCGGCAGCGGCATTGGCCGAGAACACGACCGGAGAATTCCTGCTGATCCTGCCCTTCGCCAATGCCTCGAACGTCAGATAGAGCGTCATCATCTTGGTAAGCGAGGCCGGATAGCGCCGGCCATCGGCATCCGACGAATAAAGCACCTTGCCGGACTTGGCATCGATGACGATGGCCGCCGACTTGGCCGCCATGGATGAAGCCGCGTCCGCGACGACGAAGCTCATCGCCATAGCGAGAATCATGATCGTTTTGAGGGGGGACGCGGATTTGGAAACGAAGCCCGACAACGCCTTACGCACTGATAGTTCCTTTGAATTTCCGTTGCCTTGGAGGCGGCAAAGGGTCCTGCCTCACCTCGGGCCACGCTAACGCGGGCAGCGTTACCAATCCGTTTATGGTAACCGCCGCGTTCACCATTTTCTGCGGGATTGAGCCTCTCTTTATTCGAATCTTAGCGATTGCCGGCGGCTCACGATGCGCATTGCCGCGGAAATCTTGACTTTTTGTGCACTGCACAATATATTTACACGCATTGCACAACGCGGCCCGGACAAGGCGCGTCCATCGTCCAAAGGCAACCGTTCAAGGGAATGCGTGAAATGACCCAGACCTATGAAGATTTCAGCAAATACGGCAAGGAATTTGCCGACACCGGATTGAAGAGCTTTGCATCGCTGTCCAAGGGTGCGCAGGCCATCGCCACCGAGGCGGGCGAGTACACCAAGAAAAGTTTTGAGGCCGGCAGCGCCGTTGTCGAGAAGCTCTTCTCCGCCAAGTCGCTGGATAAGGCGATCGAAATCCAGTCCGACTACGCCAAGCAGTCCTATGAGAGCTTCGTCACCGAGGCCACCAAGCTTGGCGATCTCTATGCCGAACTCGCCAAGGAAGCCTACAAGCCGTTCGAATCGATTGTCGCCAAGGCGAAGTAAATTCGACGAACGTTCCAAGCCGGCCCTTGGGCCTCAAAAGACAGACCCGGTCGCGAACGCGCGGCCGGGTTTTTTCATGCCAGCTCGAAATCGGGGTCCTTGCGGTCTTCACGATTTGAAAAATCGGTCAAGTTTGGCCACCTAGCCATATTGTCAGCTAAACAGAAGGGCTTAAAATCGTCCATCGAGCACCTACATGTCGAGCATGCATGAGGATTCGAAAGAGGCAGGACTACGTGACTACAGGTTTGACTGCCACGGGCTACGTGGTGCGAATGCAGAACGGCAGCAACGGCAATGAGGCCGGTCGCGGCACGGCCGTCATCACGCGCACAAAAACCAAGACCAAGAAGCCCAGTCTGTATCGGGTCCTCATCCTTAACGACGACTACACACCCATGGAGTTCGTGGTTCACGTGCTGGAGCGTTTTTTCCAGAAGGATCGCGAAGCCGCCACACGCATAATGCTTCATGTTCACAATCATGGGGTGGGCGAGTGCGGGGTCTATACATTCGAGGTGGCCGAGACCAAAGTGTCTCAGGTCATGGATTTCGCCCGACAGAATCAGCATCCGCTGCAATGCGTGATGGAGAAGAAGTGAGGTAACATGCCGGCTTTCTCCCAAGGCCTGGAAAAGGCGCTTCACCAAGCGCTGACGCTCGCCAATGAGCGGCACCATGAATATGCAACCCTTGAACATTTGCTGCTCGCCCTGATCGACGACACCGAGGCGGCCGCAGTCATGCGTGCCTGCAACGTCGATCTCGACGAGTTGAAGCATACGGTTCTCACCTATATCGACACCGAGCTCGACAATCTCGTCACCGGCTACGATGAAGATTCCAAGCCGACGGCCGGTTTTCAGCGCGTCATCCAGCGCGCGGTGATCCATGTGCAGTCGTCAGGCCGCGAGGAGGTGTCCGGCGCCAACGTGCTCGTCGCCATCTTCGCCGAGCGCGAGAGCCACGCCGCTTATTTCCTGCAGGAACAGCAGATGACCCGCTACGACGCGGTCAACTACATCTCGCATGGCATTGCCAAGCGCCCAGGCGCTTCCGAGACGCGGACGCCGCGCGGCGCCGACGACGAGCAAGGCAGCCAGGGCGGAGCTGAGCCGCAAGAAGAAGGCGGCAAGAAGAAGCAGCAGCAGGACGCGCTGACTGCCTATTGCGTCAACCTGAACAACAAGGCCAAGGCTGGCAAGATCGATCCGCTGATCGGTCGCGAGAGCGAGATCAACCGGACTATCCAGGTGCTGTGCCGCCGGTCCAAGAACAACCCGCTCTATGTCGGCGATCCCGGCGTCGGCAAGACGGCGATCGCCGAAGGCCTCGCCAAGCGCATCGTCGAGGGCGACGTTCCCGAAGTGCTGCACAATGCCACCATCTTCGCGCTCGACATGGGCACGCTGCTGGCCGGCACCCGTTATCGCGGCGATTTCGAGGAGCGGCTGAAGCAGGTCGTCAAGGAGCTCGAGGACTATCCCGGCGCCGTGCTGTTCATCGATGAGATCCACACCGTGATCGGGGCAGGAGCCACCTCTGGCGGCGCCATGGATGCGTCGAACCTGTTGAAGCCGGCGCTGTCGTCCGGCGCGATCCGCTGCATCGGCTCGACCACCTACAAGGAGTTCCGGCAGTTCTTCGAGAAGGACCGCGCGCTGGTGCGGCGATTCCAGAAGATCGACGTCAACGAGCCGACCGTCGAGGACGCCATCGAGATCATGAAGGGACTGAAGCCCTATTTCGAGGAGTTCCACAAGGTTCGCTACACGAGTGAAGCGATCAAGGCTTCGGTCGAGCTCTCGGCGCGTTACATCAACGACCGCAAGCTGCCGGACAAGGCGATCGACGTGATCGACGAGACCGGCGCCTCGCAGATGCTGGTGCCCGAAGCCAAGCGCAAGAAGACCATCGGCATCAAGGAGATCGAAGCGACGATCGCCACGATGGCGCGCATCCCGCCGAAGACGGTTTCCGCCGACGACGAGAAGGTGCTGCAAGGTCTCGACATCGAGTTGAAGCGCGTCGTCTATGGCCAGGACACCGCGATCACCGCGCTGACTTCGGCCATCAAGCTGGCGCGGGCCGGCCTGCGGGAACCGGAAAAGCCGATCGGCTCGTACCTGTTCTCCGGTCCGACCGGTGTCGGCAAGACGGAAGTGGCCAAGCAGCTCGCCGCCTCGCTCGGCGTGGAGCTGATCCGCTTCGACATGTCGGAATATATGGAACGCCACACCGTTTCGCGGCTGATCGGCGCGCCTCCCGGCTATGTCGGCTTCGACCAGGGCGGCCTTCTGACCGACGGCGTCGACCAGCATCCGCATTGCGTGCTGTTGCTGGACGAAGTCGAAAAGGCGCATCCGGACCTGTTCAACATCCTGTTGCAGGTCATGGATCACGGCAAGCTGACCGACCATAACGGTAAGCAGATCGACTTCCGCAATGTCATCCTGATCATGACCACCAATGCGGGCGCATCCGACGCGCAGCGCGCGGCGATCGGTTTCGGTTCGACCAAACGCGAAGGCGACGATGTCGAAGCGATCAACCGGCTGTTCACGCCGGAGTTCCGCAACCGTCTCGATGCGATCATTCCGTTCGGCTCGCTGCCGGTGCCGGTCATCCATCAGGTGGTGCAGAAGTTCGTCATGCAGCTGGAAGCGCAGCTTTCCGAACGCGGCGTGACCTTCGACCTGTCGCAGGATGCAATCGCCTGGCTGGCCGACAAGGGCTATGACGAGCGCATGGGTGCGCGGCCACTTGGCCGTGTCATTCAGGAGCACATCAAGAAGCCGCTGGCCGACGAGGTGCTGTTCGGCAAGCTCAAGAAGGGCGGCACGGTGCGTGTCACCGTCGAGAAGAAGGAAACCGGCGAGACCGGCCTGAAGCTCGAATCGCTCGCCGACGAGGCGCCGGTGAAGCCGAAGAAGGAAGAGCCGGACGACGTGCCGAAAGCCAAGAAGGCGGTGGCGAAAAAGCCCGCCGGGAAAAAGGCGGTGGCGCAGAAGTCGGAGCCGAAGGGCAAGGATGGCGGCAAGCGCAGCCTGGTGCCGCAACTGCCGCGTAAGAACTGACAATCCTGCAAGTAAAAAAGCCCCGGCAACGGGGCTTTTTTCATGAAGCTTGTGGTCGAGTGTCGGCCGAGCGGCTTCGCCCCGATTCAGTTTGCCAGCGCCGTCCGTATCTTGCCGGCGTTCTCAGCCAGGACTTCAGGCTGTTCCATCTGTCCGCTGTGCGGCTTCAAGGGGATGCCTTCGAAGCGCGGAATGACATGGACATGGAGGTGGTAGACGGTCTGGCCCGAAGCTGGTTCGTTGAACTGCATGACCGTGACGCCATCGGCATCGAAGGCCTTCTTTACTGCCCGCGCAACTTTCTGCACGTGAGCGAAGAGGGGGCCAAGCACCGCCGGATCCGCGTCGAGCAGGTTGCGCGACGGCGCTTTCGGCACGACCAGCGTGTGACCCGGTCCTTGCGGCATCACATCCATGAAGACGATGACCGCATCATCCTCGTAGACGCGGTGCGAAGGGATTTCTCCGCGCAGGATTTTTGCGAAAATGTTGCTGCTGTCGTAGGTTGCTTCGGCCATGGCGCACGCTCCGGTTCTTGGCTCGCGGTCTCGTGTAGCGAAGCTGTTGCGGGCGGGCAAGACGATCGGTCGACATCGGCCATGCAGGCTCGAACGTGGTTGAGCGATCGGGCGGGTTTTGCTACTCCGCCATGTCCTTGCGGAACGGGGTGTGCTCTTCCAGATATTCGCTCATCCGCTCGACTTCGCGCCGCTCGCGCTGGAGGTAGTCGGCCACTGCAATGCGCAGACCTGGATGGGCGATGTAGTGCGCCGAATGCATCGTCACCGGCCGGTAGCCGCGCGCCAGCTTGTGCTCGCCCTGCGCACCGGCTTCAACCACCTTCAGCTTTCGCGAGATGGCGAAATCGATCGCCTGATGGTAGCAGACCTCGAAATGCAGGAACGGGTGGTCCTCGATGCAGCCCCAATTGCGGCCGTAGAGCGCGTCTGAACCGATGAAGTTGATGGCGCCGGCTATGTAGCGCCCGTTGCGTTTGGCCATCACCAGCAGGATGTCGTCGGCCATGCGCTCGCCGATCAAGGAGAAGAAATCGCGGTTGAGGTAGGGCCGGCCCCATTTCCTGCTGCCGGTATCCATGTAGAACGCGTAAAAGTCGTCCCAGGCTTTTTCGGTCAGATCCTTGCCGGTCAGCCAGTCGATCGAGATGCCGTCGGCAAGCGCCTCACGCCGCTCCTTTTTCATCGCCTTGCGCTTGCGCGAGGCCAACGTCGAGAGAAAATCGTCGTAGCTCGAAAAGCCTTCGTTGAAGAAGTGAAACTGCTGGTCGGTGCGATGCAGGAAGCCGGCTGCGGCCAAGATCTGGACATCATCCTCCGGCGCGAAGGTGACATGCGCGGAAGACACGCCGAGCTTATCCGTCACCGCCTTTAGGCCGGCCGCAAGGCCGGCCTTGACGGTGGGGCTGTCCTCGCGCTTGCCGACCAGCAGGCGAGGGCCGGTGACGGGTGTGAACGGCACCGCGCATTGCAGCTTCGGATAGTAGCGCCCGCCGGCGCGTTCGAATGCGTCCGACCAGCCATGGTCGAAGACATATTCGCCCTGGCTGTGCGACTTCAGATAGCAGGGGACCGCACCGAGCAGCTTGCCTTGCGCGGTTTCCAGCCTGAGATGATGACCCTGCCAGCCGGTGCGTCGAACGGCGCAGCCGGAATCTTCTAGCGCGCTCAAAAAAGCGAATGAAACAAGCGGGTTGTAGGCGTTTTCTGCCTCGCCCCGCGTAGTGCCACCAAGGCTGTCCCATTCCGCGCTGGTGAAGGCGCCGATGCCCGCGGCGATGCGGATCGACAGCTCCGCATTCGCCGTTTGTCTGTCGCAGTCGTCCCCTTGATCCATGTGGCTTACTTAAGCTCGCTGCGAACCCATACAAGCCCGTTCAAGCAAGCCGCACAAGATCGGGCTCGAATCCTTCGAACGTCATCTGGTCGGCATATTTGAAGGTCAGGTCGACGGCAGATTGGTCATGCACTGTCCAGGTGATCACCGGCATGCCGAGCCTTTCACGTACGAACGACACGAACCGGTTCGGCAGGTCGCCGGCGGCGTAGGAGATAAAGGCGATGTCATGCGCCAGCATGGCGAAATGCGCCTCGATCAGATGGTTGTCGTTGCCGTAGGCGGTTAACCCGCCGGGTATGCCGGGTGCATGTTTCGGGAACTCGCGGATCAGCCAATGGTCGAACGACATGATCGCGGTCTTGCCCTTATAGCGCTTGAGCATCTTGCCGACGCCTTCGACCAGGCCTTCGTCGTGTCCGGCAGCGCCTTTCAGCTCGACAACCATCGGCACACGCTCGTCGACCAGATTAAGCGCCTGCTGCAGCGTCGGCAAATGGTCGGCGGTGCCGCCGACCTTCAGCGCCGTGATCTCAGCAGCCGTACGCTGCCAGACGAAGCCGTCCTCGCCGGTCAGCCGCCGCAGATCGCCATCGTGGATGATGACGGGGACGCCGTCGGATGACAGGTGCACGTCGCACTCGATCGCATAGCCGCGCTCGGCTGCCGCGGCGAAGGCGGAAAGAGTGTTCTCCCAGCGCGCCTTGTTCATGTCGTGGAGGCCGCGATGGGCGACGGGCCGGGCAGTCAGCCAGGAAAGGTCGGTCATGGTCGCAGTCCCGGTCATTCGACTTCGAAGATCGCTTCGATTTCCACTGCGGCATTAAGCGGCAGGGAGGGGGTGCCGACGGCGGAGCGGGCGTGCTTGCCGCGGTCGCCGAGCACGGCGACGAGAAAATCCGAGGCGCCGTTGGCGACCAGATGCTGTTCGACAAAATCCGATGCCGAGGCGACGAAGACGGTGATCTTCACCAGGCGGCGGATCTTGTCGAGATCGCCAAGTGCCGCCTGGGCCTGCGCCAATATGTTGATCGCACAGTATTTTGCGGCTTCCTTTCCGGTCGCGGTGTCGACATCGCGGCCAAGCAGCCCGCTCGCCTGGAGCTTGCCCTCCTTGAGCGGCAACTGCCCGGCGGTGAACAGCAGATTGCCGGTCCTGCAATAGGGAACGTAGTTGGCGGCGGGCGCAGCGGCAGCCGGCAGCGTCACGCCGAGATCGCTTAGCCGCTTTTCGATTGTTTCGCTCATGCTATTTCCCTATTGCTTGAAGGTGCCGCGCAGGCCGGGCCGAAATTGCTATTTTTGCCTCGCTTCCGCCACGACTTTTTTTAAGCTGGACCATCTTTCCATGCGGCCTGCCATTAGCCGCGATGATCGGAGCACCCCATGCGCGCAACGCGCCTCGCATTCAACGCCGTTCTTCTGACAGCGGCTTCCTGGGCGGCTCCCGCTTTTGCGGTGCCGGCGCTGCAGGCGCACCGTGCCGTCTATGATATCACCCTGGACAAGGCGTCGGATCGCTCGGGGATCACCGGCATATCGGGCCGTATGGTCTACGAGTTCAATGGCTCGCCTTGCGAGGGCTACACGGTAAAGTTCCGCCTGGTCACCCAGATCGTCACCAACGACAATACTAGGCTGACCGACCAGCAGATGACCACCTTCGAGGATGCCGAAGGCAAGACCTTCTCCTTCGTCAACAAGTCCTTTGTCGACCAGAACCTCGACAAGGAGGTCAAGGGGACGGCAACGAAGGAGGCCAATGGTCTCAAGGTCGAAATCGACAAGCCCGAGAAGAACAGCCTGGAACTCGCCGCGACCCAGTTCCCGACCCAGCAAATGGTTGAAATGATCGGCAAGGCGGAAAAGGGCGAGCGTTTTTACGAAACCAACCTGTTCGACGGCTCGGAGGATGCCAACAAGGTGATGACCACCACCGTCGTCGTCGGCAAGCAAGCCAATGCCGACAAGACTGATCCGGAAGTGCCGGCGCTGGCCAAGCTCGCCAGCGACAAATACTGGCCGGTTGACATCGCCTATTTCGACGATACCGACAAAGGCGGCGAGGAAGTGCCGGAATACCGGATCAGCTTCAAGCTGCACGAGAACGGCATCACGCGCGGTCTCGTAATGGACTATGGCGAGTTCTCGATGACCGGCAAGCTGGTCAATCTGTCGCTGTTCGATCAGCCAAAGACCTGCCCGTCGAAATAGGCTCGAACCGACGGCAAGCTGCTGCCGGCTGCTCTCCGCGATAGTGGCGCTTGATCTTGCGGGCATGTTGCACCGACTTGAGCATGCCGCAATTGCATATCAACGTCTTACGACGGTAAGCGCCGCGGGGGGAGCAGGTTGAGCAGGATCGACGTTTTTGTGGCGCCGCGGCCCAATGCGACGCTGATCAAGGCCATGACATTCGTCAACCGCATTGTCATGCTGCACGGCATTCCGGGGCTTCGCGACCTGTTGCCGTTCAACCGTCTGGCCGGTCTGCGCGGCGTCGCCAATGTCCGCCACATCGATTTTCCGGAGGACGACCGGCAAAGGTTGAAGGCTTGTTGCGGCGCGGGCAAGGCGACGTTCATCACGCCCAACCATCCGGAGTTCTTTACCGACTGGATGATCGACAAGGAGGTCGTCTCGCGGGTAAGCCCGCTGGCGGCATCCTGGGCCACGCACGGCGTCGTCAACGGGCTTGGCCGGCTGATGCAGAAATTCTGGCTGGCCAACAATCTAATCGCCCAAATCCCGGGCAATAGCGGGGCCGCCAAGGAACATTCGGTGGCCTGGGCGCTGAAAGGGCACGGCGTTCTCCTGCATCCCGAAGGCGGCGTCGGCTGGCATGCCAACATCGTTGCCCCGCTGCTGCCGGGCGCGGTCGAGATGGGGCTCGAAGCGCTGAAGCGCGGCCGCCTGACGGATCCGGATTTCAAAGTTTGGATCGCGCCCGTGATCTGGAAGCTCGCTTTCACGGGGAATGTCGAGGCAGCGCTGGCAAAGGAGTGCGCCTACGTCGAGCGCAGCCTGAAGATCGAACGCCATGCCGCCGATTCGCTGCCGGAGCGCGTCCATCATATCTATGCGACATTGCTGTCGCGCGATGAGGCTGCATATGGCCTGCGGTCCGATGAGCGGGTTTCGTATGACGCACGTCAGAAGGACCTGCTCGTGGAACTCGGCCGTCGCCTTGCTGAACTTGTCTCGGTCGGCGCCGGCACGCTCGACAGTGCCGAGCTTTTGCGCCGGTCGCGCCGCTGGCTGCGAGAAAACACGGATGATACCGGAAGCCGGAAGCAGGTCCGAACGCTGGCGGATACGATCCAGCGCTTGCGGCGTGTCGGGCCCTGGGCTTCAGCCAATCCGCGCATCACGCAGGAGGAGATCGCCGAACACTTGAAGCGGATCCGCAACGATTATTGCAAGGGTACACTGCGCGATACGATCGACCGTTTCGTGCCGCAGCCGGCAGGCCCACGCCGCGCCCATATCCGGGTGCCGGACCCTTTAGGCTTGCACGCCTATAAAGGCTCCGTCGAGGCGGCACTCGTCGAACTGCACGACCGCATGCAGGAGACCATCACCAGCACCATAGCGCAACTCCAGGCCGGCGGCGGCTTCATTTTCTATGCTAATCCCTTCTATCATCGTTAGCGGCGTGTTGGTCGGCGCAAGATGAAGGAGTGCGGCAAGCCCCATGGCGGTCTATGTCGATGCGGCGATCTGGAAATGGGTCGGCCACCGCTGGTGTCATCTGCTGGCAGACGACACCGACGAGCTGCATCGCTTCGCCGCGCAGCTCGGCATCAAGCGCTCGTCCTACCAAGGGCCGCCGAAGACATCGGCGCCGCATTATGACATAACCGGGTTCGAGCGCGACCGCGCGGTGCGGCTCGGCGCCATCGAGTGCAGCCGCGAGGAGATCGTCGCTGTTTTCCGGCGTGTGCGCGTGCCGAGGGGGAAGATGCGACGATGACATTGACGGCATTTTTGGCTTACTGCGCCGCGATCACATTTGCCGCCGCCACGCCTGGTCCGGCGATGTTCACGGTTATCGCCAATGGCGTCTCGCTTGGCTTCGTTCGCGCTTTCCTGGCTGGTCTCGGCATCGCCGCAGGCGACGCGGTGCTGGTCACCTTGGCACTGCTCGGTCTCGTGGCGCTGGTACAGGCCTTCGAATGGGTTTTTTTAATCCTGAAGTATGCGGGTGCTGCCTATCTGGTGTTTCTCGGCATCCGGATGTGGCGATCGGCCGCCGCGCGATCGCATGGACAGCACGCAACCCAGGCAAGACTGTCTCGATCGTTTTTCCTCGGTATCTCCATCGCATTGGGCAATCCCAAGGCGATCCTGTTCCACGCCTCTATAATGCCGCTGATTCTTGACCTCAATACGATGACCTTCGCCGATGGGCTGCTCGTGGTTGCGGTCGTGATCTGCGTCAACATCGTCACCATGGGCTTCTACTCAGCGCTCTCCGGGCGGGCTTCGAGCTGGTTCAAGACGCCAAGGCGCATGCGGCTGATGAACAGGTTTGCCGGCGGCGCCATGATAGGCACCGGTGCGCTGATCGCCGCACGCTGAGCCGCAAGACGCCACAGCGCTTGCGTTTGTCGCGCATCCCCTCTATATGCGCGCACATTCCACACACGGACTTTGGTGTCTGCCCGGGAGAAATCCGGCGGAAACCTCCGGTGGCGTTCGAGGACCAAGTCCAAAAAATGCCTGTGTCCGTGGAGGCTAACCGGAAAGGAAATAAGAATGGCTCTGCCTGATTTCAGCATGCGCCAGCTATTGGAAGCTGGCATTCACTTCGGCCACCAGACCCACCGCTGGAACCCGAAAATGGCGCCCTATATCTACGGCGCCCGCAACAACATCCACATCATCGACCTCTCGCAGACGGTGCCTTTGCTGCACCAGGCGCTGAAGCAGGTTTCCGACACTGTTGCCAAGGGCGGCCGCGTGCTGTTCGTCGGCACCAAGCGCCAGGCCTCCGACATCGTCGCCGATGCCGCGCAGCGCTCGGCTCAGTACTATGTTAACTCGCGCTGGCTCGGCGGCATGCTGACCAACTGGAAGACGATCTCGAATTCCATCCAGCGCCTGCGCAAGCTCGACGAGATGCTGGCCGGCGAGGCTCAGGGCCTGACCAAGAAGGAGCGCCTCAACCTCGACCGCGAGCGTGAGAAGCTCGACAAGGCGCTGGGCGGCATCAAGGATATGGGTTCGACGCCCGATTTGATGTTCGTGATCGATACCAACAAGGAAGCGATCGCCATCCTCGAGGCCAAGCGTCTCGGCATCCCGGTCGTTGCAATCATCGATTCCAACTGCGACCCGGACAAGATCGACTTCCCGATCCCCGGCAATGACGATGCGGCCCGCGCCATCCAGCTCTATTGCGATCTGATTGCCAAGGCTGCGATCGACGGCATCGCCCGCCAGCAGGGCGCACTCGGCGTCGACATCGGCGCATCGGTCGAGGCTCCGGTCGAGCCGGCGCTCGAACCGACCCCGGCCGCCGAGAGCCCGGCAACCCAGACCCCGGAAGCATAATAGCGAAGGCCGGCTGCGGCCTTCATCTTTCCAATATGTTGGCGCGGTAAGCGCTACCGGCACCAGGCGCATCATCGAAACTCGATGGTGCGTCGGTGCATTTAGACAAAGAGGCGACAATGAGCATTTCGGCTGCACAGGTCAAAGAACTCCGCGACTTGACCGGCGCGGGCATGATGGACTGCAAGGCGGCGTTGAACGAGACCAACGGCAACATGGAAGAAGCCATCGACTGGCTGCGCAAGAAGGGCATTTCCAAGGCCGACAAGAAGGCTGGCCGTACTGCTGCCGAAGGCCTGATCGGCGTCGATTCCGGCGTCCGCGAGGCAGCGATCGTCGAGGTCAATTCCGAGACGGATTTCGTTGCGCGCAATGCTGCGTTCCAGGAGATCGTCGCCAATGTCGCGAAGGTCGCGCTTGCCTATGGCGGCAAGACCGAGGCCGTTGCCGCTGCTCCCTATCCGGGCTCGGGCAAGTCGGTCACCGAGACCATCAAGGACGCAGTCGGCACCATCGGCGAGAATCTGGGCTTCCGCCGCTCGGCCAAGCTCACCGTCGAGCACGGCGCTGTCGCAACCTACGTCCACAATGCGGTTGCCGACGGCCTTGGCAAGCTCGGCGTGCTGGTCGCCATCGAGACGACAGGCAACGCGCAGGCCGCCAACGCCTTTGCCCGCCAAGTCGCCATGCATGTCGCCGCCACCAACCCGATGGCCTTGACCACCGAAGAGCTCGATCCGGCCGCGGTCGAGCGCGAGAAGGCGATCTTCGCCGACCAGGCGCGCCAGTCCGGCAAGCCGGAAGCGATCATCGAGAAGATGGTCGAGGGCCGTTTGCGCAAGTTCTACGAAGAGGTCGTGCTGCTCAAGCAGGCTTTCGTGCTCAATCCCGACATCACCGTCGAGAAGGCGCTGAAGGATGCCGAAAGCGAGATCGGCGCGCCAGCCAAAATCGCCGCCTATCTGCGCTTCGCGCTCGGTGAGGGCATCGAGAAGGAAGAGACCGATTTCGCGGCGGAAGTCGCGGCAGCGGTCAAGAAGTAAACTGTTGGGTTGAAAGGCTTTTTCGGCCGGGTGTCCGCGAGGATGCCCGGCCGATTTCTTGCGCGGTGTCGATAAAGGCGCGGAGCTTCGGGGCCATCGCGGCGCGGCGCGGGAAATAGAGGAACAGTCCCGGTTCCTCGATCGATGCCTCGCCAAGGACTTCGACCAGCCGGCCTGCCTCGATGTCGGGCTTGACAAGCGGCTCGAACAGATATGCGAGGCCGATGCCGGCAAGGGCCATGTCTTTTGCCGACAGCGGTTCGCTGACGACGACGCTGCCGCGCGTCTCGACGCCGATATCCTTGCCCTGGTCTGACAGATCCCAACGGTAGAGCGCACGTGATCGCAACAGCCGATAGCCGATGCAGTTGCGGGTGGAGAGATCAGCAATTGTTCGCGGCTTTCCGTGGCGGCCGATGTAGGCCGGAGAGGCGACAATGGTCGTCCGGAACGGCTGAGTCAGCCGCACCGTCACCATATCCTCGGCGATCATCTCGCCCAGCCGGATGCCGGCGTCGAAACCCTCGCCGACGATATCGCTCAGACGTTCGTCGGTGACGATCTCCACCGTCACGTCAGGGTAACGTTCCGCCATCGCCGTCAGGATGGGCATCAGCGCCAGAGGCAGCGCCAAACGCGGCGCGTTGATCCTGAGCAGTCCGCTTGCCCGGCCTTTGACAGAGCGGATGCGTTCGATCCGGTCGGCAATGTCTTCCAGCGCCGGCTCCGCCGCAGCGACGAGGGCGGTGCCAGCCTCGGTCAGCGAGACGCTGCGTGTGGTGCGGGCAAACAACGGCTGGCCGATTCGCTCCTCCACCAGCCGCACCGCATGGCTGACCGCTGACGGGCTCATGCCGAGCTCGGCGGCCGCCGAGGCGAAGCCGCCACGCCGCGCGACGGCAACGATTATAGGTAGGTGGCTAAGCAGATCGCGATCCATTCATGCATGGTATCGCATAGTCCATTCGGATAATGCAATCTTATCGGATAGGGAAGAAGAACGCATCTTTGGCTGCATCACACGGCAATCGCCGAGCAGCCAAGGAGACGTCCAATGACCGACCTCAAGTCCGAACGAACCCGTAATCTCGAGACAGTGCGTAAATTCTTTGACCTGATGCACCGCAAGGACATTGAGGCATGGGGCAACCTTTGGGCTGAAGATGGCCGAATCCTTGTCTTCTACCCGCCGGCAGGATTTGGAAGCAGCATCGATGGTAAGGCCGCGATCCTGGCGGCCTTCCGAGGCCTCTTCGGCAATTTCGAATCCTTCGACTCCCAGCTGACAGCCGTCTATCCGGCAGCGGATTCGGACGCGATCGTCGTTGAGTACAAGAACCGCGCGATGCTGATTGGCGGCTCTGAATACACCAACAGCAATATCGCGATCTTCCGCTTCGAGAGCGGTCTGATCAGCGCCTACCACGACTATTTCGATCCGCGTCGGTTCCAGGTGGTGGTCGATGCGCTGGCCAAGGCCTGACTGCATATCCCAGGCAAGGACCTCAATCCCGTTTTTCAAATTTCAGGAGAAAATCCATGACCATGTCCTACTACACGCTCGGCAACAGCGGGCTGCGTGTCACTCGTCTGGCGCTCGGCACCATGACGTTCGGCACGGAATGGGGCTGGGGCGCGGAGAAGGAAACGGCGCGCGCCTTGGTTGATGCCTATGTCGAAGCCGGTGGCAATTTCTTCGATACCGCCGATCTCTATACCGGTGGCACGGCCGAAACCTGGCTCGGCGAATTCATCGCCGAGCGTGGGCTGCGCGACAAGGCGGTGATCAGTACCAAATTTACCTACAACGCCGAACCGGGTAATCCAAATGCCGGCGGCAACGGCCGTAAGAACATCCTGCGGGCGGTAGACGGTTCGCTGAAGCGGCTCGGCACCGATTACATCGACCTCTACATCCTCCATACCTGGGACAGGCTGACGCCACCGGAGGAGGTGATGCGGACGCTGGACGATCTGGTGCGCGCCGGAAAGATCCGGCATGTCGGTCTGTCCGACGTGCCGGCCTGGTACGCAAGCCGGGCGCAGGCGATCGCCGAGCATCGCGGCTATGAACCGGTTTCGGCGCTTCAGCTCGAATATTCGCTGGCCGAGCGCAACATCGAGCACGAGTTCGTGCCGTTCGGCACGCGCTATGGCGCTGGAATCATGGTCTGGAGTCCGTTGGCCAGCGGCCTGCTCAGCGGAAAATACCGTTTCGATACAATCGTCAAGGATGGTGGCCGGCTGGAGACAATGCGTGGTTCGACCAATCCCGGTTTCCAGAAATTCACCGACCGCAACTGGCAAATCGTCGCCGAACTGGAGAGGGTTGCCGGCCAGCTCGGCCGCAGCATGGCCCAGGTCGCCCTGAACTGGGCGGCAAACAGGCCAGGCATTGCGTCCGTCATCGTCGGCTCCACCAGGCTTGACCAGCTCAAGGACAATCTCGGCGCGCTTGATTTCGACATTCCCGAAGACCTTCGGGCACGGCTCGATGCGGTGAGCCGGCCGGTCACGCCCTTTCCGTATTCGTTCTTCGGCCCTGAAATGCAAGGCGGCTTGACCGGTGGGCAGGCGGTTGGCGACAAGCCGGCAAGCTATCTGCCGGATCTGCTCATGCAAGGCACTTTTGCCGGCGTGAGCTGACGGCTATCCCAGTCCACGATCTCAACTTTCCGGCTCGGGCGCCGCGTCCCCCCGCGGCGCCCTTCGTGTATCGGAACGCCCAGTGTTTCGGGGCGCCACCGAAGCGCGTCACACGCATGATGACGAGGACCAGATGACGGTGAAGCCCCTCTACCGACGTGTCTTGCTGAAAGCGTCGGGCGAAGCGTTGATGGGCGAACAGCATTTCGGCATCGACGTATCGGTGGTCGACCGCATCGCCGCCGACATTGCCGAGGCCCGCGCACTGGGCATCGAGGTCGGTGTCGTCATCGGCGGCGGCAACATCTTTCGCGGCGTCGCGGTTGCATCAAAAGGCGGAGACCGCGTCACCGGCGACCATATGGGCATGCTTGCCACGGTCATCAATTCGCTGGCGCTACGCACCTCGCTCAACAAGATCGGCGTCGACGCCGTGGTGTTGTCGGCGATCGCCATGCCCGAGCTGTGCGAAAGTTTTTCGCAGCGTCAGGCAACCGCCTACATGAACCAGGGCAAGGTCGTCATCTTCGCCGGTGGCACCGGCAATCCGTTTTTCACTACCGATTCGGCTGCAGCCCTTCGCGCCGCCGAGATCGGCGCCGATGCTTTGTTCAAGGGCACTCAGGTCGATGGCGTCTATTCGGCTGATCCCAAGAAGGACCCGAACGCGACACGCTTCGAGCGCATCAGCCATAGCGACGTCATAAAACGCGGGCTTTCGATCATGGATACCGCGGCGATTGCACTTGCGCGCGAAAACAACATTCCGATAATCGTCTATTCGATCCACGAGAAGGGTGGTTTCGGTGATATCCTGCGTGGCGGCGGCCGTTGCACGGTTGTCGCCGACGATTAATCCGGACCGTGAACCCGAAAGAGGGACCAGTTCGCGGATTGAGGCTCGAACAGGGTTTTACCCTCAAGGCAGTGAACCCGGGCTAAACGGGTCGAGGAGACGATGATGAGTGGCGAATACGACGATCTCAAACGGCGCATGGACGGGGCGATCGCCGCGTTCAAGCATGATCTGGCTTCGCTGCGCACCGGCCGCGCGTCGAGCAGCCTGCTCGACGCCATCCAGGTGCAGGCCTACGGCACCGCCATGCCGATCAACCAGGTGGCAACCGTGTCGGTGCCGGAGCCGCGCATGATCTCGGTTTCGGTCTGGGACAAGTCGATGGTCAGTGCCGTCGACCGCGCCATCCGTGAATCCAATCTCGGCTTCAATCCTATCGTAGACGGCACCAATCTCAGGATCCCGTTGCCTGAACTCAACGAGCAGCGCCGCAAGGAGCTTGTCAAGATCTCGCACGGCTATGCCGAGAATGCCCGCGTCGCTGTGCGTCACGTTCGCCGGGACGGCATGGACTTTCTGAAAAAGGCGGAAAAGGACGGCGACATCAGCGAGGACGACCACCGCAAACGGGCCGACCAGGTTCAGAAACTAACCGACGAGACAATCAGCACGATCGACCACCTGCTTTCCGACAAGGAAGCGGAAATCATGCAGGTCTAGGGTCTGGCCACGGCTGGCCCGGAAGCGAGAACATGGCAACGCCCGCGCATGTCGCGATCATCATGGACGGAAACGGACGCTGGGCCAAGGCGCGCGGCTTGCCGCGGCTCGCCGGTCACCGCGCCGGCGTCGAAGCGCTGCGCAAGACGGTGCGCGCCGCCCCTAACCTGGGCATCTCCTTCCTGACCGTCTACGCTTTCTCGTCGGAAAACTGGTCACGGCCGAAATCCGAAGTCAGCGACCTCATGGGCCTGCTGAAGCTTTTCATCCGACGCGATCTCGCCGAGTTGCACCAGAGCGGCGTCCGAATCAGGGTCATCGGTGACAGGGCAGGGCTGCAGCCCGACATAAGAGGCCTGCTCGAGGAAGCCGAAACGCTCACTCTCCGCAACGAGGCGCTGACGCTGGTCATCGCCTTCAATTATGGCGGGCGCGACGAGATCGTCCGCACAGCGCGCAAGCTCGCCGCGGCGGTGGCGCGTGGCGAGATCGACAGCGAAGCGATCACGGCAGAGTCCTTCGCCAACTCGCTCGACACAGAGGGCATCCCGGATCCGGAACTGGTCATCCGCACCAGCGGCGAGCTTCGGCTGTCGAATTTCCTGTTATGGCAGGCCGCCTACAGCGAACTTGTTTTCCTGCCTTGCTACTGGCCCGACTTCAGTCGCGAGCACCTGTCCGATGCACTGCGCGATTTCGCCGGCCGCGAGCGCCGCTTCGGCGGACTTGCCGCCCAAGACGTCGCCTCGGGCTGAGGGATGAGCAACCTTCAGCTCCGCGTCATTTCGGCCGTCGTGCTTGCCATCGTCACGCTCGGCCTGACCTGGCTTGGCGGACTGCCCTTCCGGTTGCTTTGCGCTGCCATGGCGGCGGTGATCTTCTACGAGTGGACGCGGATGAGCCGTCCAGCTGCCCCGACCGGTGTTAATGCTGCGACAGGTCTTGGCTTTCTGCCCGAGGCGCTGATCGTGGTCTTTATCGGTGCCCTCATCGCCGGCCTGTCAGCGTCTTTGCTGCTGCCGCTCGTCGCGGCTCTGGTTGCTGTCGGTGCCATCGCGGCGTCGATGCGCAAGGCAGGACCGTGGGAAGCGTCCGGCCTTGCCTATGCGGCGGTTTCCGGCCTGTCGCTGGCCTTCTTGCGCGACGGCGACCGTTCCGGGCTGCTGGCCATCCTCTTTCTGTTCGCCGTGGTTTGGGCGACCGATATTTTTGCATATTTCGTCGGCCGCTCCGTCGGTGGTCCAAGGCTGGCGCCGTCGATCTCGCCGGGCAAGACGCGGAGCGGGGCGCTCGGGGGGGTGGTCGGCGGCGTGGTGGCCGGGCTGCTTCTGGCCGCTGTAGCCGGAACGGGCAACCTTGTCGTGCTTGGCGTGATCGCACTGGTGCTTTCGATCGTCGCGCAAGCCGGCGACCTGTTCGAATCATGGGTCAAGCGACGCCACGGCCGTAAAGATTCCGGCACGCTGATACCCGGCCATGGCGGCATCATGGATCGGGTCGATGGGCTTGTCGCGGCGGCTTTCGCCCTATACGTCATCGGCTGGATTTCCGCGACCGCCGATCATCCCGCGCAGGGGCTGTTTCCGGTTTGAACGGCATCGTCGGTGGGCCGGTGCGGGGCTGCGCCATGGATTCGCCTGGATTGATGTCACAGTCGCGGCGTGACCTGCGCCGTGGATGAATTTGAGGGCATGAATTGAACGAGATTCTTCACGCGGTTTTCAGCACAGAGGGCTTTGTCCTCGGCACGCTGGTGCCTTTCCTGTTCGTGCTGACCGTGGTCGTTTTCGTCCACGAAATGGGCCACTACCTCGTCGGCCGCTGGTGCGGTATCGGCGCAAAGGCCTTTTCGATCGGTTTCGGCCCTGAAATCATCGGCTTCAACGACAGCCGCGGCACGCGCTGGAAGCTTTGCGCCATACCGCTCGGCGGCTACGTCAAGTTCGTCGGCGACATGAACGCGACGTCGAGCCAACCCAGCTCGGAGGAGATCGAGGCGCTGAGCGACGAAGAACGCAAGGTCGCCTTCCACACGCAGCCGATCTGGAAGCGCGCGGCGACAGTGGTGGCGGGGCCGCTGTTCAACTTCCTGCTGACGATCGCTGTCTTTTCCGTGCTTTTTTCTGTCCATGGCCGTCCCGTGCTGGAGCCGATGGTGGCTGAGGTTACCGTCGGCAGTCCGGCGGCGGCGGCCGGCATCATGCCCGGCGACCGATTCGTCAGCGTCGACGGCAGCAAGGTCGAGACCTTTGCCGACGTCCAGCGTCTGGTCTCCGGCCGTGCCGGCGACAGCATCACCTTCGTCATGCTACGCGGCGGCAAGGAAATCACCGTCACGGCGACGCCGCGCTTGATGGAACAACAGGACGCACTGGGCAACAAGGTCCAGGTGGCCGTGATCGGCGTCGTCAACAACAAGGAACTCGGCCAGCCACGGCTGATCACCTACAGTCCGGCCGGGGCGGTCGGGGCAGCGGTCCAGGAAACCGGACACGTCATTCAGCGCACCGGCCAGTTCCTGCAACGTTTCGTTGTCGGTCGCGAGGACAAGTGCCAGCTGGGCGGCCCTATCAAGATCGCCAAGATGTCGGGTCAGGCGGCAAAGCTCGGCTTTGAATGGCTCGTACAGCTTGTTGCATTCCTGTCAGTCGGGATTGGGATTCTCAACCTTTTGCCGATTCCCCCCCTCGACGGAGGGCATCTTCTGTTCTACGGCGTGGAGGCTGTCATCCGGCGGCCGGTGTCCGAACGGATGATGGAAATGGCTTACCGAAGCGGCCTCATATTGGTGCTCGGCTTCATGGGCTTTGTTTTCTGGAACGATCTGTTTGGGTGCTGAAATCATGAAGGAATTTGGCTTCGGCACGAGCAATGTTGAGACGCCGTTTACCATGCGTGGGGATATGCGTGACGCGAAAGCCACGCCACAGGGTTAAGTAAATACAAATTAACCAGAAGCCTTGCGTGTAGGGAAAATCCGGTTAATACGGTAGGGGAAATTACCGCACGTCCGGTTTTCTCGCCGTGGGGACTTCGAGAAAAGGTACAAAAGCCCGATGAAGGCAGCATCCAAGTTTCTGAGCGCCGCGTCCGCGGTGGCTATGTCCGCCGCTCTGGTTGTACCAGGCGCGCTCGCAGTGCAGTTCGTTGCCACATCGGCCGCCGAGGCGGCTGTCGTCTCCAGAGTCGAAGTCACCGGCAATCAGCGTGTCGACGCGGACACCATCCGCAATTACGTGACGATCAAGCCCGGCAAGGCATTTTCCAGCTCGGACATCGACGATGCGGTCAAGGCGCTGTTCGGCACCGGGCTGTTTTCGGACGTGCAGATCAACCAAGTCGGATCGACGCTGGTCATCAAGGTTTCCGAATACCAGGTCGTCAACCAGGTGCTGTTCCAGGGCAACAAGAAGCTCAAGGACAACGCGCTTGAAGCTGCGGTGCAATTGAAGCCGCGCAGCACCTTCTCGCAACAGCAACTCGACACCGACGTTGAGGCGGTCAAGGCCGCTTACAGGCGTATCGGCCGCGACGACGCCGCCGTGACCACCCAGATCATGGATCTCGGCGACAACCGCGTGAACGTAGTCTTCAACATCAACGAAGGCGGCCGCACCCAGATCGCAGCGATCAATTTCGTCGGCAACAGCGCCTATTCGAGCCGCCGTCTGTCGGACATCATCTCCACCAAGCGCTCGTCCTTCCTTTCCTTCGTGCTGCGCGACGACGTCTATGACGAGGACAAGCTGCGGGCCGACCAAGAGCTGTTGCGCCGCTTCTATTACAATCACGGCTATGCCGACTTCCAGGTCGTCTCGGCTGTCGGCGAACTCGACGACACCACCAACAAATACACCGTCACCATCACGGTGCAGGAGGGCGAGCGTTATACGTTCGGCGATGTCAGTGTCGAAAGCACAATCCCCGAGGTCGACAGCAAGTCGCTTGAATCGGTAGTCCAGACCCACAAGGGCGATGTCTATAACGCCAAGGACGTCGAGGACACGATCATCGCGCTGACCGAGAAAGTCGCCGGTTCGGGCTATGCCTTCGCCCAGGTGACGCCGCGCGGCGATCGCAACTTCGAAAACCACACGATCTCGGTTGTGTATACAATCGACCAGGGCACCAAGGCCTATATCGAGCGCATCGAGATCCGCGGAAACGATCGAACGCGCGACTACGTCATTCGCCGCGAATTCGATGTCAGCGAAGGCGATGCGTTCAACCAGGTTCTCATCCAGCGCGCGAAGAGGCGGCTGGAAGCGCTCGATTATTTTGAGAAAGTCGAGATTTCCACCGTTCCGGGCTCTGAGCCGGACCAGGTCGTGTTGGTGGTCGACGTGGTCGAGAAGTCGACCGGTGAATTTTCGATCGGTGCCGGCTATTCGACTGGTGGCGAAACGTCAGGTCCGTCCGTCGAAGGTTCTATCAGTGAGCGCAATTTCCTCGGTCGCGGCCAATTCATCAAGGTGGCGGCGGGCGGCGGCAAGAACTCGCGCGACTACAGCTTCTCTTTCACCGAACCTTATTTCCTTGGGCGGCGCATCGCGGCCGGCTTCGACATCTACAAGCAGAGCCGAAACTACGACCATTACGACAGCGATACGACGGGCGCGACAGTGCGTTTCGGTCTGCCGATCACCGACAACATCACGACGCAGCTCGCGTACAATATCGCGCAAGAGAAGTACGAGTTCGACGAAGACTGCGACCCAATGGCCGGTTGCAACGTCTCCCAGGCGATCCAAAACGGAGTTAACGAGAGCCCATGGCTCAAGTCGTCGGTCAGCCTCGGCCTGATCTACAACACCATCGACGACATGAAGAACCCGCATGACGGGCTTTATGCCAATGTCAACACCGAAGTGGCCGGCGTCGGCGGCGACGCCAAGTTCATCAAGGTCACGGCGCGCGGCAGCATCTATCAGACGTTGTCCGAACAATTGGATCTGGTAGGCCTCATTTCCGGCGGCGCCGGCCATGTCCAGGGATATGGCGGCGGCGATCTACGTGTCTTCGACCATTTCCAGAGCAGCGACCGTATGATCCGCGGCTTCGAATATGGTGGCATCGGTCCGGTTGCCTTGGACAACCGCAACGACCATCTCGGCGGAACCACTTATTTCAACGCCTCGGCCGAAGCCCAGTTCCCGCTGCCGGTTATCCCGGAAAGCTTCGGCCTCCGCGGGGCAGTGTTTGCCGATGCGGCAACGCTCTACGGCAGCAAGATTGCAAGTGGCCTTGTCGATCCGTCGACAACCGGAATGGAATGGCGCGCTTCTGTCGGTGTCGGCCTGATGTGGGCATCGCCCTTCGGTCCGATCCGCATCGACTATGCGATCCCGGTCAAGAAGGAAAAGACCGACGACGTGCAGGAATTCAACTTCGGTATATCGACCCGCTTCTGATGTGCGGGTAACGATGCTTCCGGCTCGTTTGGATCCGGATGGGCGGTGATCCGACACTACAGCGCAGCGCGTCCTATTGGACACGCAAAGGATGTTGTAGCACTTTGTTTTTGCGCATGATCCTTTCCGAGGATCGACTTCCGATTTCCGGGGTCATGCGCTAGCTGGATATTGCTTCTGGAATGACCGATCCGGTGTTCTTCGCGCCCTCACGCCGGTATACGGCCGGCGAAGTCGCGAATCTGACCGGCTCGACGCTTGTCGATTCCGGTCTCTCCGATGTATCGATCGAGGCTCTGGCGCCCGCCAACGAAGGCGGCGAGAACGCGCTTGTCTTCGTCGATGGGAGGCGCAATTTCGCGCTGATGCAGTCACTGCGGGCGGCAGCGGTTCTCTGCCCCGCCGAATTTGCCGGCAAGGCGCCGGCGGGCATTGCGGTGCTGGTGCATCCGCGCCCGCAGCAGGCTTTCGCAATGGTCGGGCGCCTGCTTTTCCCGGCGGCTGCAACGCCTGGACCGATGACCGGCGAAACCGGTATCTCGCCGCACGCCCATGTCGATCCGACCGCCCATGTCGAGGCCGGTGCGATCATCGAAGCAGGCGCGGTCATCGGACCGCGCGCTGCCATCGGCAGCGGAACCGTCATTGCCCCGCATGCGGTTATCGGTCCTTCCTCTCAGATCGGCCGCGACGGCTATGTCGGTCCAGGTGCAAGCGTGCAATATGCGTTGATCGGCAATCGCGTCATCATCCATGGCGGTGCCAGGATCGGCCAGGATGGCTTCGGTTTCGTTGCCGGCGCCAAGGGTCCGGAGCGGGTTCCGCAGATCGGCCGCGTCATCATTCAGGACGACGTCGAGATCGGCTCGAATACGACCGTCGATCGCGGCGCCATGTCCGACACGATCATCGGCCAGGGCACCAAGATCGACAATCTGGTGCAGATCGCCCACAACGTTCGCATCGGCCGCAATTGCATTATAGCCGGGCTTTCGGGTATTTCCGGTTCCGTGACGGTAGGCGACAACGTCACCATGGGTGGCGGCGTCGGCCTTGCGGATCATTTGACCATCGGGTCCGGGGCCAAGCTTGCCGCAAGAAGCGGGTTTATGAGCAATGTGCCTGCAGGTGAGATTTGGGGAGGATATCCGGCGCAGCCGATGGCGGAAGCCATGCGCGAGATAGCGGCCTTGCGCAGACTTGCACGGACGCGCAAACAGGGTGAGGGGGGAAATGGCTGAGATCGCAGCGGCGACGCTCGAAGCGGTTGACATAATGCGGCTGATGAAGCTCCTGCCGCACCGCTATCCGTTCTTGATGATCGACCGCATTGTCGACATAGATGGCGACGAATCCGCCATCGGCATCAAGAACGTCACCATAAACGAGCCGCATTTCCAAGGTCATTTCCCCGACCAGCCGGTCATGCCCGGCGTGCTCATCATCGAGGCGATGGCGCAGACGGCCGGCGCCATCTGCATCCGCAGCCTCGGTACGGAAAAGCCGTCGTTGGTTTATTTCCTGACCATCGACAACGCCAAGTTCCGCAAGCCGGTCGTTCCAGGCGACCAATTGAAAATTCATGTGAAGAAAATCAAGAAACGCGGCAATCTTCTCAAATTCGCCTGCGAGGCCCTCGTCGATGGCACCAAGGCGGCGGAAGCCGAGATCTCGGCAATGATGGTCGCAAGCGGCTGACAAACGAATGCTAATGAAAATCCAGACAGTCATCCATCCATCGTCGGTCATCGAGGCAGGCGCCCAAATCGGCGAAGGCGCCCGCATCGGACCCTTCTGCTACGTCGGCCCCGACGCCGTGATCGGCGACCGTGTCGAACTGGTCAGCCATGTGTCGGTGATGGGCGCGACCACCATCGGTGCATCGACCAAGGTCTATCCGATGGCGATACTGGGCGGGCCGCCGCAGAACACCAAGCACAAGGGCGGCCGTACCACGCTGGTGATCGGCGAGAACTGCGCGATCCGCGAAGGCGTCACCATGCATCTCGGCACCGATTCCAGCCGCGGCGAAACGACGATCGGCGACAACGGCAATTTCCTCGCCTATGCCCACATTGCACATGACTGCGTGGTCGGCAGGAACGCCACCTTCGCCAATCAAGCGACGTTAGGCGGGCATTGCGAAGTCGGTGACAATGTCTACATCGGCGGCCTTACCGCGGTTCATCAGTTTGTCCGCATCGGCGATAACGCCTTTCTCGGCGGTTGCTCGGCGATCGTCGGCGACGTCATTCCCTACGCCATCGCCGTTGGCAACCGTGCCAGCCTTCGCGGCCTCAACATCATTGGCCTGAAGCGCGCCGGCCTGCCGCGTTCCGAGATCCACTTGCTGCGCAAAGCCTACAACACGATCTTCGATCGCTCTCGGACCGTCGGCGAAAACATCGAGTTCGCCAAGGCGGAATTCGCCTCGTCGCCGACGGCCATGAAGATCGTCGATTTCATCGCTGGCCGCGGCAAGCGGCACTATGCCGTGCCGTCGCTCAAAGGTGGCGACGGCGACGATACCGATGATGAAGACTGAGGGCAGATGACGAAGATTGAGGCTGCCGGAAAGGGCCTTGATCTCGCGCCAGATGCCAAGGTCGGCATCATCGCCGGCGGCGGCAGTCTCCCGGTCGAAATTGCCCGAGCGCTCGCCCGGCAAGGCAAACCTCCCTTCGTCGTCATGGCGGCGGGCGAGGTCGACCGCATAGTCGATTTCGAGCCCTATGAGCAGGCAAGCTTGAGGCTGGAGGACGTCGGCTCGCTGCTGCCGATGCTCAAGCGGCATCACGTTACGCATCTGGTGACCGCGGGACATATTACGCGCCGCCCCAGGCTGAGCGCCATGCGCCTCAATTTGGGCCTGCTCGCCTGGCTACCCAGCCTTCTCGTCGGTGTAACCCGGGGGGACGATACGGTGCTGAAACTGTTCGTGCGCAGGATCGAGCGCAGCGGCATCAAGGTTGTCGGCGCTCACGAGATCGTGCCGGAACTGGTCGCCGCCGAAGGCCCGCTGACCAAGATGGCGCCACGCAAATCCGACTGGCGCGACATCGAGGCGGCGCACGCTGCAGCAAAAGCTATCGGCGCGCTGGATATTGGCCAGGCGGCTGTTGCGGTTGGTGGCCGCGCCATCGCGCTGGAAGGCGTCGAGGGCACAGACGGGCTGCTCGAGCGGACAAAACAATTACGCGGGCACGGCAGGCTGGCTGGCAGGAGCCGTGGTGTTTTGGTCAAATGCGCCAAGCCCGGTCAGGAACTGCGTGCCGATCTGCCCTCCATTGGCCCGCTGACCGTCGAGGCGGCGCATGCCGCCGGACTGGCCGGCATTGCCGTCGAAGCCGGCCGCTCGCTGGTGCTCGAAGGTCCTGCCACCATCGGGCGTGCCAACGCACTCGGCCTGTTCGTGATCGGCCTGCCTGCTGCGGAGCCGGCGCATGGCGAATGAGCAGCCGTTGAAGATAGCCGTCGTCGCCGGCGAGGAGTCCGGCGACCTGCTTGGCGCCGACCTTGTGCAGGCGTTAAAGCGCATGACCGGGCGCGAAGTTCGGCTCGTAGGCATCGGCGGCCGCCATTTGCAGGCGCTCGGTTTGGCGCCATTGTTCGACGGCAGCGAGATCGCGCTGATGGGGCTTAGCGCTATCCTGCGCGACCTGCCGCGCCTGATGCGGCGGATCGGCCAGACGGCAAACGCGATTGTCGATGAAAAGCCCGACTGCCTTATCACCATCGACAGTCCGGATTTCTCGCTGCGCGTCGCCAAGAAGGTGCGCGCCGCCGATCCGACGATCCCGATCGTCCACTATGTCTGCCCGAGCGTATGGGCTTGGCGGCCGGGCAGGGCGGCGGCAATGAAGCCATATGTCGATCACATTCTTTGTATCCTGCCGTTCGAGGTGAAGGAACTCGCTCGCCTGGGCGGGCCGCCCGGCACCTATGTCGGGCATCGCCTTGCACACGATCCGGGCATAGTCAGTGCCGCCAGGGCGCAGGCGCAGCCGCGTGACCTCTCCGCCGACCGTGTGAAAACGTTGCTTGTATTGCCCGGTTCGCGTCGCGGCGAGGTGCGGCGCCTGGTCGGGCCGTTCGGCGAAACGGTATCGATCCTGCGGGCGCGCGGGCACCGCTTGCGCTTGCTGTTGCCGACGGTGCCGCACGTCGCCGACCTGGTCAGGACCTCGGTCGCGAGCTGGAACGAGAAGCCGGAGATCATCCTTGATGCCGAACGCAAATGGCAGACCTTCGGCAAGGCCGATGCGGCGCTGATCGCGTCGGGGACGGTATCGCTGGAACTGGCACTGGCGGGCGTGCCGATGATCTCCTGCTACCGGCTCGATCCGGTCATGCGCATGGCGCAGGGACTGATCAAAGTTTGGAGCGCAGCCTTGCCCAATCTCATCGCCGACCGGCCGGTCGTGCCGGAACACTACAACCAATATGTGCGTCCGCATTATCTGGCGCGCCAGCTGGAGGCGCTATTCTCCGATACCGCCTACCGCGCCTGGCAGAAGGACGGTTTTGCCGACATCGCCGGGCGTATGGCAACCGACAAGCCGTCAGGCGAGATGGCGGCGGGGGTGGTGATGGGTATGGTGAGGAAGTGAGCGAGTAGTGAGTAGCGAATAGGAAATGGTGCTGGCCGTAACAGCCAAGCTGCTTCAGCTACTACTCGCTACTCGCTACCTTCACCGCTTCGCGATCGGCACGTAATCCCGTTCCGGCGCACCGGTATAAAGCTGGCGCGGACGGCCGATCTTCTGGTGCGGGTCCTCGATCATCTCCTTCCACTGCGCAATCCAGCCGACGGTGCGGGCAACCGCGAACAGCACGGTGAACATGGTAGTGGGGAAGCCCAGCGCCTTCAGCGTGATGCCGGAATAGAAATCGACGTTGGGGTAGAGCTTCTTCTCGATGAAATAGGAATCGGTCAGCGCGATCTTTTCCAGCTCCATGGCGATGTCGAGCAGCGGATCGTCCTTGATGCCGAGCTCGCCCAGGACTTCGTGCGCGGTCTTCTGCATGATCTTGGCGCGCGGATCGTAGTTCTTATAAACGCGGTGGCCAAAGCCCATCAATCGGAACGGATCGTTCTTATCCTTGGCGCGCGCAATGAATTCCGGGATGTGATCGACATGGCCGATCTCGCCCAACATGTTCAGGGCTGCCTCGTTGGCTCCGCCATGTGCAGGACCCCACAGGCAGGCGATGCCTGCAGCGATACAGGCAAAGGGATTGGCGCCCGACGAGCCGGCGAGGCGGACGGTCGAGGTCGAGGCGTTCTGCTCGTGGTCGGCGTGCAGGATGAAGATGCGCTCCATGGCGCGCGCCAGCACCGGATTGATCTTGTATTCCTCGCAAGGCACGGCGAAGCACATATGCAGGAAGTTGGCTGCGAAATTCAGTTCGTTCTTCGGATAAATGAACGGCTGGCCGATGTGGTATTTATACGCCATCGCCGCGATCGTCGGCATCTTGGCGATCAGCCGCATAGAGGCGACCATGCGTTGATAAGGGTCCGAGATATCGGTGGAATCGTGATAGAAGGCCGACAGCGCGCCGACCACGCCGCACATCACCGCCATCGGATGCGCATCGCGGCGGAAGCCGGTGAAGAAGCGCGACATCTGCTCATGCACCATGGTGTGGCGCGTCACCCGGTAGTCGAAATCGTCCTTCTGCGCCTTGGTCGGTAGTTCTCCGTAGAGCAAGAGATAGCAGACTTCGAGGAAGTCGCCGTGCTCGGCCAGCTGGTCGATCGGGTAGCCGCGGTGCAAGAGAATACCGGCATCGCCATCGATGAAGGTGATTTCCGATTCGCAGCTCGCCGTCGACGTAAAACCGGGATCGTAGGTAAATACGCCGGTGGTGCTGTAGAGCGAACCGATGTCGATGACATCAGGTCCTACCGAACCACTTCGTATCTTGAATTCATGGGTTTTGCCGTCGAGTTCCAGTTTTGCCGTCGACGCCTGGGTTTTGCCGCCAAATTCCATCTTTGTCGCAGGTTCGGTCATAGCAAACTCCTTTTTGTTTCCTCAGGCCGGCAACGGCAAAATATCTGAACCCAACACGTCAAAAGCGTCGGAATACGCACATTTGCGCCCGCAACTGAATCTGCGCGCCAGATTAGGCCAAGACCCAATGTTGCACTGCGAAACACACCTTTCAATGCCAATCTTCTTGGGCCAGTTTCCTAATCGATTTGATCAGCGATCCGCGCCAGGCTTTCCTCGCGGCCAAGCACGGCCAGCACATCGAAGACGCCGGGCGAGGTGCTTTTGCCGGTGAGCGCGGCGCGCAATGGTTGGGCCACGGCGCCGAGTTTATGGCCGCCGGCCTGCGCATAGTCGCGGATCGCGGCTTCCGCCGAGGCGGCAGACCATTCCGAAACCGTGGCCAGCGCCGCATGAGCGCCCTGCAGGATCGCGCGCGCGTCACCGCTGAGCAGCGCCGCCGCCTTCTCGTCGACCGGCAGCGGCCGCTCGACGAACAGGAATGCAGCCCCTTCAACAAGTTCGACCAGCGTCTTGGCGCGCTCCTTCAGGCCCGGCAAAGCGGCAAGCAATTGGGCCTTGCGTCTGTCGTCGAGGCTAGCTGCGATCGCCGGACCGCCTTCGAGATAGGGCAGAGTGGCGATGAAGATATCGAGCAGCGTCGCGTCGTTCATGCGGCGCATGTGCACGCCGTTCAGCGCCTCGAGCTTGGCGAAGTCGAAACGGGCGGCGCCTTTGTTGACGTCGCCAATGTCGAACCACGCGATCATGTTGGCGATCGACATGATCTCATCGTCGCCGTGGCTCCAGCCAAGCCTCGCCAGATAATTGAGCAGCGCCTCCGGCAGGTAGCCCATGGCGCGATAGGCCTCGACGCCGAGCGCACCGTGACGTTTCGACAGCTTGGCGCCGTCGGCACCGTGGATCAGCGGGATATGCGACATCGACGGCACCTCCCACCCCATGGCATGGTAGATCACCGTCTGGCGGGCGGCGTTGGTCAAATGGTCGTCGCCGCGGATGATGTGGGTGACGCCCATGTCGTGATCGTCGACGACGACGGCATGCATGTAGGTCGGGTTGCCGTCCGAGCGCAGAATAATGAAATCGTCGAGATCCTTGTTGGGAAAGCGCACGTCGCCCTGGACGCGGTCATGCACAACCGTCTCGCCGTCTGTCGGCGCCTTGATGCGGATCGCCCCCTTGGCGCCGGCCGGCGCCTCCGAGGGGTCGCGATCGCGCCAGCGGCCGTCATAGCGGGGAGGCAGCCCCTTGGCCCGTGCGCTCTCGCGCATTGCCTCCAACTCGGCAGGCGTCGCGTAACAATAATAGGCCTTGCCCATGCGAACGAGTTCCTCGGCCACCTCGCGATGGCGCGGCGCACGCTCGAACTGCGACACCGGCTCACCGTCCCATGTCAGGCCAAGCCAGGAAAGCCCGTCGAGGATGGCCGCGGTTGCCGCATCGGTGGAACGCTCGCGGTCGGTGTCCTCGATGCGCAGCAGCATCGTGCCGGCTGTGTGCTTGGCATACAGCCAGTTGAACAGCGCCGTGCGCGCCCCGCCAATATGCAGATAGCCTGTGGGCGAGGGGGCAAAACGGGTGACGACCTTGTCGGGCATGGAACTCTCAGGCAGGCGAAGGAAGTGGGTTGCGGACTTTCGCGCGTTGCGCGTTCATGTAGCATAGGAGGTCGAGGGCGCAAGGGGCAGACCCGATGGCTGTGCGAGGCCGTGGTGCGGGCGAGGGCGAGGACGTTGGCAGCGGCGTCAGCGAACGCTTGCTGTTTGCCGCGCCCGTGCCTGTCCTGCCGGCACCGGCATTGCTGCCGGCTCCACGCTTTGATGCCCCGTCGCTGCCGGCGAGCGACCCAGCAACGGTTCCCGTGCCCGCGGCCGAGCCCATCGTGCGCCTACGCCGGCGTTTCCGCCTCCCGTCACCGTCCCGTATCCGCAACGGCGTAACCTCGGCAGCCGGCCTGGAGCTCGACCGTGGGGTCGCCTTCCTGCTGGTGCCGGTGTTCCTCGCATGCGGGGTGGTCGTATATTTTGCGCTGGCGGTGGAGCCGGCCTTTCCACAGCCGATCGCAATCGTCGCCTTGGCAGCCCTCTGTGCCGTCGCCTCGCGGTCGTGGCCCAGAACCCGCCTGTGCTTCATGGCGGCGTTGCTCTGCGCGCTTGGCGTGCTTGCCGCCAAGGTCGAGACCTGGCGTGTCGGAACGCATATGCTCGGTTCCGAAATCTCAACGCGCCTCACGGGTCGCGTCGTATCGTTCGAGCCCATGGCGAGCGGCCGCATCAGGCTGACGATCGATGTGATCTCAACCGCCAGGCCGACACTGCGCTACATGCCGGAACGGGTCCGCGTTTCGGCGATGAAAATACCGGCTGAGCTGACCGCCGGTTCCGAGATCGCCGGCTATGTGCGGCTGCTGCCGCCGACCGGGCCGGTGCGGCCCGACAGCTATGATTTCTCCTTCGACAGCTATTTCGCCGGTATCGGCGGCAGCGGCTTTTTTCTCGGCAATCCGAAAGTCGTGTCGTCGGGCAGCATGCCGCTTGCCGCGCGGCTTTCTTCCTCGATCGAAGACGCGCGCGAATCCATCGCCGACCATATCCGCAGCCGCATCGGCGGCGCCGAGGGCGAGATTGCTGCTGCGCTGATCGTCGGCGTGCGCGCCGGCATTCCCGAGGAGATCAACGAAGCGATGCGGCGTACAGGCATCTATCACATCATCTCCATCTCGGGGCTGCATATGGCGTTGGTCGCCGGCACCATCATGGCGCTGCTACGCGGCACCTTTGCGTTGTTTCCCGATTTCTCATCGCGACGGCCGGTCAAGAAATATGCCGCGGCCGCCGCGCTTTTTTCGATTGCGGCCTACCTCGTCTTTTCCGGCATTGTGGTGGCGGCCGAACGCAGCTTCATCATGCTGGCGGTGATGCTTATCGCCGTGCTGTTCGACCGGGCCGCGCTCACCATGCGCAACCTGGCGATCTCGGCCATCGCGGTCATTCTGGTGTCGCCGCACGAGGTGGTCGGTCCGAGCTTCCAGATGTCCTTCGCCGCGACGGCGGCCCTTGTCGGCGCCTATGCAGGCTGGTCCGATTACCGCGCCGGCAGGGCCACCACGCCGCCGCCGCGGTTGTCGCCGCTACGCTTTGCCGCTCGAAAGGTCCTGCTGGGCATGGGCGGCCTGGCGATGACCTCGATCATTGCAGGGAGCGCCACGGCGCTTTTCGCCATATGGCATTTCCAGCGCGTGGCGCCGCTCAGCCTGTTCGCCAATCTGGCCATCATGCCTATCGTCTCACTGGTCGTCATGCCCTTCGCCGTCCTCAGTGCGCTGGCGATGCCGTTCGGCGCGGATGGGCCTTTCCTCTACGTGATGGGCAAGGGGCTGACGGCGATGATCGCCCTGTCCGGGTGGATCTCCGAGCGCTCGCCGATCGATGCGGTCGGGCTGATTTCGCTGAGATCTGTCCTTTTGGTGACGATCGCCCTCGTCATTGCCAGCATGGCGACGACCTGGTTGCGGCTCGTGGCCCTTCCTTTTGCGCTCGCCGGCTTGCTGACGACAACGCAGACGCGCGTACCCGATGTATTGATCTCGGAGGACGCACGGCTGGTCGCGCTGCCAATCGGCAGCGGTGAACTCGCGGTCAACCGGGCACGCCCGAATGAGTTCACCATCGACAACTGGAAACGCGCGCTCACATCAGAGGCTATCGTCGCGCCAGAAACACCTGGAAAGAACGATCCGCAATTCGACATTGCCGATCCGGCCGACCTACCGCCGGGCATGCCGTTCATTTGCACGGACGGTCTCTGCCTTGCCAGGCATCCATCCGGCGCGATCATCGCGCAAGCCAAGGACCGCGATACTGCACGGCCAGCCTGCGCCTTTGCCAGCTTGATCGTCATCGACGACGCCACCGCCCATAATCCCTGCTACTACGACCGGCTGGTCCTCGTCGTCACCAAACGGCAACTGGCGCGCGCGGGAAGTGCGGCCGTCTATTTCGATCCACAAGCGGCAACATGCGCCGAAATCCGCTTCGCCGTCGAAAAATCATACCGGCCCTGGCACGTGCAGCGGAAATTTTCACGCACGGCGCGGGGCATGCCGCCATACCGCAGAGCCGACAAGCCAAAAGCCGGCGCCAAGGGCGCAACTCAGTAGCGGCGGATCAACCCGACGAGCTTGCCTTGTACCTTGACCCTGTCTGGCCCGAAGATGCGCGTCTCGTAGGCCGGATTGGCCGCTTCCAGGGCGATCGAGGCGCCTTTGCGGCGGAACCGCTTCAGCGTCGCTTCCTCCTCGTCGACCAGTGCCACCACGATCTCACCAGGGCTCGCCGTATCGGCATTGCGGATGATCACCGTGTCGCCGTCGAAAATGCCAGCCTCGATCATCGAATCGCCTTTGACCTCAAGCGCATAATGCTCGCCGCCCATGATCATGTCCGGCGGCACCGAGATCGAATGCGTCTGGTGCTGGATGGCATCGATCGGCACACCAGCGGCGATGCGGCCCATCACCGGGATAGACACGGCGGCAACGACATCGTCGTCATTGCCGGCTGCAGGGACGCGCGACGATGTCGGCTTGCCCTGCCGAGGACCTTGCCCAAGACTGCCCTGGATGACACTCGGCGAGAACTTGCGTGCCGCATTGAGGCCGGGGGCGATCGAATCGGGCAGGCGCAGCACCTCCAGCGCACGGGCCCGGTTGGGCAAACGGCGAATGAAGCCGCGCTCCTCCAGCGCCGTAATCAGCCGGTGGATTCCCGATTTGGAAGCCAGGTCGAGCGCTTCCTTCATCTCGTCGAAGGAGGGCGGGATACCGCTTTCCTTCAGCCTTTCGTGGATGAACATAAGCAGTTCGTGTTGTTTGCGCGTCAGCATAGCGACCCCCAACAGAATCAGAAAAACAAACCCAGAACAAACACTATCTGTTCCAGTTGTGTTCCGCAACTGTTTAAAGTTTAATGAATGTGTTAGGGCTCGGGAAACGATACCACTCACCAAACCGGAACGCTGCATTTTCACCGCCGCGGGCCTCATCGCCTTGATTCTGCTTTCGTTTTCGGCCTCTGGGTTCCCAGAAGGCGGCACTGGTATCGGCCGTCAGCCGGCAAAGGGGCACGGAATTGAAGCCGTATCGACTGTGCGGTTGGCCAATGCACCGTGAACGAAACGAACTCAAAACGCCAACCTTGGGTTGGCTTGGCTCCTGGTTTCCACCGCGTGGTCAGGCAACTTGTCGCCGGTGGGGCCTTGCTGCGCGATACCAGGTAATGGAGAACCGCTCGTGACCGATGGATGCCGTCGATGCGTGTCCGGCGTAGCGGTGAATCTTGGGGGAGCAGACAAATCATGACAGGAATTCCCGATCTCGTGGCCACAAAGGCGTTGGATGCTGCAGATCCGCTGCGCGCGATGCGCGACCGCTTTGTGCTGCCGCAAGGAGTGATCTATCTCGACGGCAATTCGCTAGGGGCCGCTTCGCGTGCCGCTTTCGATGAATTGAGCAAGGCAGCGACCGAAGAATGGGCGCATGATCTCATCCGCGCCTGGAACACGGCCGGCTGGTTCAACATGCCACTCGAACTCGGCGACCAGCTCGGGCGCCTGATCGGTGCCGCGGCCGGCCAGACGGTGGTCTGCGACACGACATCGGTCAACATCTACAAGCTGCTGCACGCCGCCATGGCCATGCGGCCGGAGCGGCAGGTCATCGTCGCCGAGGGCGACAGTTTTCCGACAGACCTCTATATGGCTGACGGTGTGGTTTCGATGCGAAAAGATACGCTGCTTCGCCTCTCGGGGGTCGACGCGCCGAGCATCGAAGAGCTGATCGACGAAGGCACCGCCGTGGTGCTGGTCAACCACGTCAACTACAAGTCGGGCGAACTGCGCGACATGCCGGCGCTGACGCGCAGGGCCCAGGAGGCCGGGGCGATGATCGTCTGGGATCTCTGCCACACCGCCGGTGCGATGCCAGTCGAGCTCGACAAGGCAAACGCCGATTTTGCCGTTGGTTGCACCTACAAATATCTGAATGGCGGACCGGGCGCGCCTGCCTTCATCTATGCGGCTGAGCGGCATCTTGCCGACATCCAGCAGCCGCTCACCGGCTGGTGGGGCCATGCACGGCCCTTCGCCTTCGAGCCAGGCTATGCGGCCGGCACCGGCATCCGCCGGTTTCTGTGCGGCACCCAGCCGGTCCTGTCGATGCGCACGCTGAAGGGCGCGCTCGACATCTGGAACGATGTCGACATGACGGCGGTGCGCAAGAAGAGCATCGCGCTGGCCGATCTGTTCATCGAGCTTGTCGAGGCAAAGTGCGGCACTTACGGGCTAACGCTCGAAAGCACGCGCGACGGGGAAAAACGCGGCAGCCAGATTTCATTCATGCACGAGCATGGCTACCAGATCATGCATGCGCTGATCGAACGTGGCGTGATCGGCGATTTTCGCGCGCCATCGACCATGCGCTTCGGCTTCACCCCGCTCTATGTCGGCTATGCCGATGTCTGGCAGGCCGTCGAAGTGCTTGAGGACATCCTGCGCACCGGTGCGTGGAAGGATGCGCGCTTCGCCATCAAGGCGGCTGTCACTTGAGATTGATGCGAGAGCTGGAATCGTGAGGCTGGCGACGACGCGCCGCGCGATGCTCACGCTCGTTGCAGGGCCATATTGCCAGGGGAGGGCGCAGGGTGTTCGAACGTCACATTGCCGATTGGGACAACGCCTATGCCAACGGCGCCAACATAGCCGGCAGCGATCGCTGGCCGGCGGCCTGGGTCGAGCCCGCGCGGGTTTTTCGCGACGTGCTTTCGACCGAGGGCCGGGCGCGGCTCGACATGGCCTATGGCGATGGCCCACGCAACCGGCTCGATCTTTTCCTGCCGGCCACCAAGCCCAAGGGGCTCGTGGTGTTCGTCCATGGCGGCTACTGGATGGCATTCGACAAGAGTTTCTGGTCGCATCTTGCCGCTGGCGCTGTTGATCGCGGCTATGCCGTGGCGATGCCGTCCTACACGCTCTGTCCGCAGATGCGCATTGGCGGCATCGTCAAGGAAGTCGGCGCGGCGATCGGCAAGGCGGCGGGGATGGTCGCAGGGCCGCTGATGCTGACCGGACACTCGGCCGGTGGCCATCTTGTTAGCCGGATGGTTACGACGACGACGCCGCTGGCGCCCGAAATTGTCCGGCGCATTCGCCATGTCGTATCGATCTCGGGTGTGCACGATTTGCGCCCGATCATGCGCACCGGCATGAACGAGACGCTGGCGATCGATGAGGCCGAGGCGCAGGCCGAAAGCCCGGTGCTGCTGCGCCCGATGGACAAGGCCCGCCTGACCTGCTGGGCCGGCGGCGGCGAGCGCGCCGAATTCCTGCGCCAGAGCGCGTTGCTGGCCAACATCTGGATCGGCCTGGGTGCCGCGACCAGTTCGGTGGTCGAGCCTGACCGGCATCATTTCAACATCATCGACGGTTTGGCCGATCCAGACCATCCGCTGACCCGGACCTTGATCTCGGAGTGAGGCAGGTTCAGCGTAGCATCAGCACGTCGCAAGCGGCGCCCGCCGCCGCGGCGGGCGTGAACGGCGCACGGACGATCAGCCCGTTGGCATCGGCCAGCATTTTCAGCATCGAGGAATCCTGGATGCTGAACGGCGTCGCCACGAGCGTGCCGGCGTCAGCGCTGACAACAGCCCGCACATAATCCTGCCTGAGATCATTGGCCGGCATGGCAGCACCGAGCCGTGCCTGACGCATATCCTGCTGAAAGGCGCGGCCGCCGAGCCGCGCCAGCAGCGGCTTCAGGAAGAGCTGGGTGCAGACCAGGCTCGCCACCGGATTGCCGGGCAGGCCGATGCAGCGGATGTCGCCCAGCCGCCCGAACATCAGCGGCTTGCCGGGCCGCATGGCGATCTTCCAGAAATCGAGCGTCATGCCTTGCCCGGTCAGCACGTCATGGACGAAGTCGTGGTCACCGACCGAGGCGCCGCCCAGCGTGACGATGACGTTCGCGCCAGCCTTCACGGCCTTTTCCACCAGCGCAGCGATCGCCTCCCTGCGGTCCGGCGCGATGCCAAGGTCGAGCGCGCGCGCACCGACCGACTGTGCGGCGGCGGCGACGCCATAGGCGTTGGAGGAGATGATCTGGTCGGGGCCAAGCTCGCTGCCCGGCGGCAGCAATTCGTCGCCGGTGGCGATGATGGCGACCAGCGGCCGTTTGACCACGCCGACCTCGGGGTGGTTGGCCGATGCCGCCAGCGACAAGGCCGCAGGGTCGAGCAGGCGGCCTTTGTGCAGCAGGACGTCGCCTTTGGCGAAATCGAGCCCGAGGCGGCGGATGTTTCGCCCCTGCACGGTCGGCTCCGTCACTTCGACGACACCGCGGCCGAGATCGCGGACGTTCTCCTGGATGACGATGGTGTCGGCGCCTTCGGGAAGCGGCGCGCCGGTGAAGATACGGACGGCCTGCCCCTGCTGCACCGTCCCGGCAAAGCCGCTTCCGGCCGGCGCCATGCCGACCACCGAAAGCTTTGCTGGTAAGGACGCGATATCAGCCGCCCGCACGGCATAGCCGTCCATGGCGGAGGCGTTGAACGGCGGCTGGGTGCGGAGCGCCACAACCGGCTCCGCCAGCACGCGGTCGGCGGCATCCAGCAGCGCGACGCGTTCGCCCTGCAGTGCAGCTGCGCCGTCCAACAGGCGCTCGAGCGCCTCAGCAACTGGGACCAGCGCCATCAGCGGCCTGCCTCGGTGACCCCATCTTCGGTGATCTTGTAGTCGCCGGATTTGCCGCCGGTCTTTTCAACCAGCCTGATGCCGGAGATGACCATGGCGCGGTCGACCGCCTTGGCCATGTCGTAGATGGTCAGGCAAGCGACCGAGACGGCGCTCAGGGCCTCCATCTCAACGCCGGTTTTGCCGGTGACGCGGGTCAATGCTGTGACCTTCAGGCCGGGCAAAGCTGCGTCCGGCTCGATATCGACAGATATCCTGGTCAGCAGAAGTGGATGGCAGAGCGGGATCAGTTCATGCGTCTTCTTGGCCGCCATGATGCCGGCGATACGCGCGGTACCGAGCACGTCGCCCTTCTTGGCATCGCCGGCGAGGATCATGTCCAGCGTCTCGGGCCGCATCGACACGAAGCCCTCCGCGACTGCCGTGCGCACCGTCTCAGCCTTGTCGCCGACATCGACCATGTTGGCTTCGCCGCGCGCGCCAAGATGGGTGAGGGCGGCCGCCATCCTCAGATCGCCTCTGCCGGGGCCTTGCCCGTCAAAAGCAGGCGCGTTGCAGCGGCCACGTCCTGTTGACGCATCAGGCTCTCACCGACCAGAAAAGTGGCGATGCCGCTCCGCTCCAGCCGGCGGCAATCGTCATGCGAAAAGATACCGCTCTCGCTGACCAGAAGGCGGTCGGCGGGCACCATCGCGACCAGCCGTTCCGAGGTCTCGAGGCTGGTTTCGAAGGTCCGGAGATTGCGGTTGTTGATACCGATCAGCCGCGACGACAGCTGCAGCGCGCGTTCCATCTCAGCCTCGTCATGCACTTCGACCAGCGCGTCCATGCCGAGCCCGAAAGCTGTCGCTTCGAGTTCTCTTGCCAACGCGTCGTCGACGCTGGCCATGATGATCAGTATGGCATCGGCGCCCCATGCCCTGGCCTCGTAGACCTGGTAGGGATCGAACAGGAAATCCTTGCGCAAGGCAGGCAACTCGACGGCAGCGCGCGCATCGCTGAGGAACGCGGGCGCCCCCTGGAAAGAGGGTGCGTCGGTCAGCACCGAAAGACAGGCGGCACCGCCTTCCGCATAGGCCCTGGCCAGCGCCGGCGGATCGAAATCGGCGCGGATCAGGCCTTTGGATGGGCTAGCCTTCTTGATTTCGGCAATCAGCGCGAACCTGCCGGATTGGCGCTTTGCTTCAAGGGCGGAAAGAAAGCCGCGCGGCGCTTCGGCGTCCGTTGCCCGTGCCTTGATCTCGGCAAACGGCACTTGCGCCTTGGCCGCCGCGATCTCGTCGCGCTTGTAAGCCTCGATCTTGCGCAGGATGTCGGACATAGTTCTAACCGTTCGAAATCTCGACCAGCCTGTCGAGCACTTTCAGCGCGCGGCCGCTGTCGATGGCCTGCGCCGCCGTCACCATGCCGTCGGCAAGTGTCGTCGCCTTGCCGGCCACCACCAGCCCGGCGCCGGCATTCATCAGCACCGTGTCGCGAAAGGCGCCGGCGGCGCCGCCCAGCATGTCGCGCAGTGCCTGGGCATTGTGGGCGGCGTCGCCGCCGCGCAACTCGTCCTTGGTGTGACGCTTCAGCCCGACCGCTTCCGGGGTCAGCACAAAGCTGCGGATCTCGCCGCCGGCCAATTCGGCGACCTGCGTCTCGCCGGTGGTGGTGATCTCGTCATAACCGTCGCCATGGACGACCCAGGCATGGTCGGCACCAAGCTCCTTCAACGTTTCTGCCACCGGCATGATCCATTCGGGCAGGAACACGCCGACCATCTGCCGTCTGACACTGGCCGGATTGGAAAGCGGACCCAGCAGGTTGAAGATGGTGCGGGTGCCGAGCTCGACCCGGGTCGGGCCGACATGCTTCATCGCCGGGTGGTGCGCCGGCGCGAACATGAAGCCAACTCCGGCCTCGTGGATGCAGCGGCCGATCGTCTCCGGAGGGATGTCGATCTTGACGCCCAACGCGATCAGAACATCGGCGGCGCCGGTCAGCGAGGACAGTCCGCGATTGCCGTGCTTGGCGACGGGCACGCCGCTGCCGGCGATGACGAAGGCGGATGCGGTCGAAATATTGACGCTGTGCGAATTGTCGCCGCCGGTGCCGACAATGTCGATGGCGCCCTCGGGGGCTTCGACGCGCAGCATCTTGGCGCGCATGGTGGCGACGGCGCCGGCGATCTCGCTGACGGTCTCACCGCGCACCCGCAATGCCATCAGGAAGCCGCCGATCTGGCCGGGGGTGGCGTCACCGGACATGATGATGTCGAAGGCCTCGCGCGCCTCCTCGAAGGAAAGAGCGCTACCGGCGGCGACCTTGGCGATGTGGATCTTCAGCGCGCTCATCTGGCCAGGGCTTGGGTTACGGCCGTCTGATCGATGCGGACGTCATATTGCGTCTGCAACTGCGCCACCAACTGGTCGAGCAGGTCGTCGGACATACCGGAGGTGAAGGATTTCTGCGCGTCCTGGGGTACTGAGTTGGCGTCGGCCCCGGCGGGCTCGAATACCTCGGCAACCTTGAACAGGATCTGTCCGTCGCCCGTGGGCGAGGGGATTAGCCCGGTGCCGCCTTCGCCGACGCCGAACATCGCGGCGGCCCCTTCCTTGCCGAAATCGACGTCGTCAGCATCGCGCTTGACACCGCGCTTGGTCTGCTTTTCGAGCTTGAGCTCACCGGCGATCACCTCGAGCGTGGCGCCGGCCTTGAGACGCTTCTCGAGCTCTTGTGCCTTTGCGGTAAGCCGTTTGGTGGTCTCCGCCGCGGTCCAGTCGGCCACGACCTTCTGGCGGACTTCGTCCAGCGTGCGGTCGCGGGCCGGCGTGATCGCGCTCACGTCGTAGAAGACGAAGCCGTTATCGGCGGTGGTGAGGCCTTCATTGTCGGTTCCGGGTTCGGATTCGAACACCGCCTTGATGAGCGCCGGCGATTCCGGCAGGTCTTTGACGATGCTTTCATCCGGCCTTCGGCCGGTGCGGTCGATGGCGTCGATGGTAACGACCTTCAGCTTCAATTTGGCAGCTGCCTCAGCGAGCGAACTGCCGGAGGCGCGAGTATCCTCGTAATTGTCGTGCACGTCCAGCAAGATGCGACTTGCCTCGCCCAGTGCCAGATCCTTGCGGATCTGCTCGGACACTTCGGCCAGCGGCTTCACCACTTCGGGCTTGATCTCGGTGACGCGCAGCAGAACGGGGCCAAAGGCGCCCTGTACGACCGGGCTGACTTCATTGGCGTTGAGCTTGAAGGCAGCATCGGCAACCGCCTTGTCAGCGATCTTGTCCTTGGCCAGCGTGCCGAGCAGGGTGTCGGCCGGCGTCTTGCCTTCGGCGGCGACGATCTTGTCGAAGGTCGCGCCGGTCCTGAGCGAATCGAGCGCCGCCTTGGCAGCATCAGGCGTCTTGAACACAAGCTGCTCGATGGTGCGCATCTCGGGCGTGGTGTAGCGCGCCTTGTTCTTGTTGTAGTCGTCGCTGACCTGTTGATCGGTCACTGCGCTCAAATCCATGATGTCTTCCGGTTCGAGGCTGACATAGGAGAACTTACGGTATTCCGGCGCGGCGTAGGTTTTCTTGTTCTCCCCGAAATAGGCCGAAAGCACGCTGTCGGACGGCGCTTCTATCGGTTCGACCAGCGATTTCGGCAAGGTCAGGTAGTCGATTGTGCGATCTTCGCCGCGATAGAGCGCGACCGCCTTGAAGAATGTATCCGGGGCTTTGAGGCCATCCGAAACCGCCTCGACGATCTGCTGGCGGACCGCCACCTGGGCGCGGTTTTTCAGATAGTCCTCCGGCCGCATGCCGATCTGCCGGAGCAGGTACTCGAACGTTCGCCTGTCGAAGGTTCCGCCAGGCCCTTTGAACGCCGGGTCTTCGCGGGTCAGTTCGGCCAGCCGGTCCTTGGACAGGCCGAGGCCGAGCTTGCGGGCCTGCTCGTCGAGGACGGCGCCCGAGACGAGTTGCGCCAGCACCTGGTTGTCGATGCCGAGCGCCGTCGCCTGCTCACGGCTGATGCGCTGGCCGAATTGCTGCGACATTACGCTGAGCTGGCGATCGTAGGCGAGGCGGTATTCGTTGATCGAGACCTTGGTGCCTCCGGCCGTAATCACGGCGTCATGGCCGGCAAGACCGCCCATCAGCCGCCCCGAGATGCCCCAGACGGCGAAGCTCAACACCAACAATGACAGCAGCAGTTTCGCGACCCAGGTCCCCGCCGCGCTTCTCAACATACCAAGCATGAGTACTTCCGATTTTTGCGCATTTCGCATGCGCCGAGTCTGAAACAAGCGCAATAGCGCCCTTCCTGCTCACTGTCGATTGCTTTGTGGCCTGATTTTGATAGTGAGAGCCAGCTGGAAATTGCCCGGAGAAACAAATCCCATGACGCCTGGAATCCGCCCGCTCGTCGCCGGCAACTGGAAAATGAACGGGACCAGCGCCTCGCTCAACGAGCTCAGGATGATCGGCAACGGCTTCATGAGCGGGCTCGACGCCGAGACCGAAGCGGTGGTCTGCGTGCCGGCGACCTTGCTTGCGCACGCCGCCGAGATTCTGTCGCGCACGCCGGTCCGGGCCGGTGGTGAGGATTGCCACACCGAGGAAAGCGGCGCCTATACCGGCTGTATTTCGGCGGAGATGCTGAAGGATGCAGGCGCCAGCCATGTCATCGTCGGCCATTCCGAATGCCGTGCTGATCGCAAGGAGAACGATGCCATAGTGCAGGCCAAGGCCTCCGCCGCATGGCGCGCCGGGCTGGTGGCTATCATCTGCATTGGTGAGACAAGAGCCGAACGCGAAGCAGGAGCCACGCTTGACGTGCTGTCGCGCCAGGTTGCGGGCTCGGTACCGCCAAACGCCACGGCGTCCAACAGCGTCATTGCCTATGAGCCGGTATGGGCGATCGGCACCGGCTTGACCCCGACCGCCGCCGACGTCGCCGAGGCGCATGCGCATATCCGTGAAGAACTGGCGCGGAAGCTTGGCAATACGGCGGCCAAGATGCGCATTCTCTACGGCGGCTCGGTCAAGCCGTCCAACGCCGTCGAGTTGCTCGGCGTCAGGAATGTCGACGGCGCGCTGGTCGGCGGCGCCAGCCTGAAGGCAGCGGACTTCCTCGGCATCGCGGAAGCCTATCGAAACATCGCTTGATACCGGGACTGCTTGCTGGATTTGAGCGGACGGCCGGCGCCGGAATCGTTGCAAAGGACGCATTGCTTCCCATATTCCGGCCACGGGCTTGGAAATGCCGTCAAAGCATTGTATTGAGCCGCCTCCAAATCAGCGGCCGCGCAAGGCCTTGCCAGGATAAATTATGGAAACCGTACTGATCGTCGTCCACCTCATGGTCGTGCTCGCGCTTGTCGGCGTGGTGCTGCTGCAGCGCTCCGAAGGCGGCGGTCTCGGCATCGGCGGCGGATCGGGCTTCATGACCGCGCGTGGCGCCGCCAATGCGCTGACGCGGGCGACAGCGATCCTGGCCGCGGCTTTCTTCGTCACTTCGCTGACACTGTCGATCGTTGCGCGCTATGGCGAGAAGCCGATCGACATTCTCGATCGCGTCCCGGCGACCTCGGGCGGGGCAGGCAAGGGCGTACTCAACCAATTGCCCGGCACCACGACGCCGCCTTCAGGCAACACGGCGCCGACCCCGCCGTCCGGCAATGGCGCGGCAACGACGCCTCCGGCAACAGCTCCGGCGACGCCGCCAGCGACAAACGGCGCCACCGCGCCGGCCACGCCGCAGGTCCCCAACCAGTAATCGGGCATCTGATGCCGCGATCTGTTGTCGTTTGAACACAGTCGCGGCAAATGCCACACGATCACGAAGATTCGACCGCGCCCTACGCTTGAGGCGCTTCCGGCTAATCGATTATACATTGCGCGCGGCATTTTCGGCGTCCTTGGGGGGCGCCGGGCGACGCCGTGGGCAACAAGCATTGAACGATCGGATCTTCCCCATGCAGCTTCGCAGCTTCATTTTTGCCGGCCTTTGTGCCGTGCTCAGCCTAGGTGCGCCCGCTTACGCGGCCATGCCGGCGGCAAATTCGGCTCATAAAGCCGCGACAACAACTGACGTCGTCAACGTCGCTGCCAAAAGCGATGCGGCGCAATTGAAGCTTCTCAAGAAGAAGAAAGATCCGACGCCGGACGACCTTGCGCAGATCCACAAGATCGAAACCAAGATCGCAGCCGACAAGGAAGCCGTTCGCGCCAAGGCACTCGAAGCCAGGAAGCTGGCGATGCGCGAGGCGGCGAAAGCCAAGGCCGATGCGGAACGGCAGGCATTCCTTGCCAAGAAGAGCCAGCCGGTCGCGGCGGTCAAGGTGGCTGATGCCAAGCCGGCCAAGAAGAAGACCGTCAACATCATCGAACCGATCGCACCCATTGCGCCGATCCAGTCGGCCGAGCCGATCCCGGCCGAGGCCATGAACGTTGCACTGACCGGCAACAATGGCGAGTTGCGCAGTGAACCGGTCGGGCAGAAGCCGCAGAGCGTCGGGCTGTTCGCGGGACTGTTCGGCGGCACATCCTCTTCGTCGATGTTGCTGCTTCCTGAGACGCGCGCGCTCGACGCCGCGCTCGAAAGGAAGCAGGCCAAGCGCCAGTTCAAGGTCAAGCCGGAATTCGTGCCGCAGGAGGTCGAATTCACCGGCTACAACCCCGGCACCATCGTCATCGACACCAGCGCTCGCCGTCTCTACCTCGTCGAATCATCGTCAACCGCCCGCCGTTATGCCATTGCGGTCGGTCGCGAAGGCCTGCAGTTCAAGGGGACGGTTGCCGTCGGCGACAAGCAGGAATGGCCGCGCTGGATTCCGACGCTGGATATGCAAAAGCGTGAACCCAAGCATTATGGGCAGTACAAGGACGGTATGCCCGGCGGCGGCGACAACCCGCTCGGTGCGCGCGCCATCTATCTTTACGACGGCAAGAAGGACACCCATCTGCGCATCCACGGCACCATTGCGCCGCAGTCGATCGGAACCAGCGCCTCCAATGGCTGCTTCCGCATGATCAACGAGCACGTCATGGACCTCTACCGCCGGGTGAAAGTAGGTACCAAGGTCGTCATCATCTGACGCCTTGACAGATCGTGCAAAAAGGGCCGGCCTCGCCGGCCCTTTTGTTTTGATACGCCAATGACCAGAGCGCCTTCTTGGGAAAAAGCCTTCGCGGCGGTTTTTTCTCTGGCGGAATCAATTCGGCCGCGTTAAGCGATGACTCCCATGGCGCGATATGTATTCATCACAGGCGGCGTGGTTTCCTCGCTTGGAAAAGGCATTGCTGCAGCGGCCCTTGGGGCTCTCTTGCAGGCGCGGGGCTATCGCGCACGCATCAAAAAGCTCGATCCCTATCTCAATGTCGATCCCGGCACGATGTCGCCCTACCAGCACGGCGAAGTCTTCGTGACCGACGACGGCGCCGAGACCGATCTCGATCTTGGCCATTATGAGCGCTTCACAGGCCGCTCGGCCAACCAGCAGGACAACATCACCACCGGCCGCATCTACAAGAACATCATCGAGCGTGAGCGGCGCGGCGACTATCTCGGCGCCACCGTGCAGGTCATTCCGCACGTCACCGACGAGATCAAGAACTTCGTCCTCAACGGCAATGACGACTACGATTTCGTTCTGTGCGAGATCGGTGGCACGGTCGGCGACATCGAGGCGATGCCGTTCCTGGAGGCGATCCGCCAGCTCGGTAACGACCTGCCGCGCAACAACGCCGTCTACGTCCACCTGACCTTGATGCCTTACATTCCGACGGCGGGCGAACTGAAGACCAAGCCGACACAGCATTCGGTCAAGGAGTTGCGCGGCATCGGCATTGCGCCTGATATCCTGCTGGTTCGCGCCGACCGGCCGATCCCCAAGGAAGAGCGCAGAAAACTGTCGCTGTTCTGCAATGTCCGCGAAAGCGCCGTCATCCAGGCGCTGGACGTGCCGCATATCTACGACGTGCCGATGGCCTATCACAATGAAGGGCTGGATTCGGAAGTGCTGGCCGCCTTCGGCATCGATCCGGCGCCGAAGCCGCGCATGGAACGGTGGCAAGCGGTGTCCAACCGCATCCACAATCCGGAAGGCGAAGTGACCATTGCCGTCGTCGGCAAATATACCGGCCTCAAGGATGCCTACAAATCGCTGATCGAGGCGCTGTCGCATGGCGGCCTCGCCAACCGGGTCAAGGTCAAGCTCGACTGGATCGAAAGCGAGATATTCGAGAAGGAAGACCCGGCGCCGTGGCTGGAAAAGGTCCATGGCATTCTCGTCCCTGGCGGTTTTGGCGAGCGCGGCTCGGAGGGCAAGATCCTGGCGGCGAAGTTCGCGCGCGAGCGCAAGGTGCCGTATTTCGGCATCTGCTTCGGCATGCAGATGGCCTGTATAGAGGCGGCGCGTTCGTTGGCCGGCGTCGAGCACGCGTCATCGACCGAGTTCGGTCCGACCGAGGAGCCGGTCGTCGGCTTGATGACCGAATGGCTGAAGGGCAACATGCTGGAAAAGCGCAGGGAAACCGGCGACCTCGGCGGCACCATGCGGCTCGGTGCCTACCAGGCCGACCTCGCCAAGGGATCGAAGATCGCCGAGATCTATGGCGATACGCAGATTTCCGAACGCCATCGCCACCGCTATGAGGTCAATGTCGACTACAAGGAGCGGCTCGAGGATTGCGGCCTGGTGTTTGCCGGCATGTCGCCGGATGGCGTGCTGCCGGAAACGGTCGAATATCCCGACCATCCCTGGTTCATCGGCGTGCAGTATCATCCCGAGTTGAAAAGCCGGCCGCTCGATCCGCACCCGCTGTTTGCCAGCTTCATCGAGGCGGCGGTAGAGCAGTCGCGGCTGGTCTAGACTAGCCGCCGATGCGAACTTACGTCGCGCTGCTCTACAGCATCATCCTGGGCGAGGGGCGGCGGGTCGTCATGTCCGATCTCAAGGCGATGGCCGAAGGCCTGGGCCTGAACAACCCGCGCACACTGGTGGCGACCGGCAATCTGGTCTTCGAGGCGCAGGAGACAGAACTCGCGGCGTTGGAGCAGCGGCTGGAGGCGGCGTTCGCAAAGACTTTTGGCCGCCATGTCGACATCATCGTGCGCCGCGCCGACGGCTGGCTGAGGCTGGCGGCCGGCAATCCGTTCCCAGCCGAATCGGCTAAAGCCGCGGACCAGGTGGCGGTGCGCGTGATGCGGGCGCCTGTTTCCCCCGATGCGGTCTCTGCGCTGCAGGCCTATATCGGCAGGAATGAAAAGCTGCAGGCGGTCGGCGGCGACATCTGGATCGTCTTTTCGCGCGAGACGCAGAGTTCGCGGCTGCTTGCGGCGGTGAGCCACAAACGCCTCGGCATCGGCACGTCGCGCAACTGGAACACCGTGCGCCGCCTGGCCGAGATGGTCGCAGAATGAACGGGGCGGCTTGCGCCGCCCCGAATCCGTTTAGGCCTTGGCCATCTTGGCCCAGGCGCCGAGTGCCATCGTACGCAGCACGTAATAGATGACGCCGGCAATTGCCACGCCGAAAAACCAGCCATAGACGCCCCACCAGGACGGCAGCAGGCTGGTGAAGTTGGGCAGGATCGACGAGAAGACCGCGCCAATACCGGCGGCGATGAAGGCATTGACATGCCAGCCGCCCTGGAAGCGGAATTCGCCATTCTCCCTGTAGAGCGCCTCGACATCGACCTCGCCCTTCCGGATCAGGTAGTAGTCGACCATCATCACGCCGAAGATCGGCCCCATCGTCGCGCCAATGATGTTGACGAAGGAGGCGGCACTGCCTTCCCAGGGCGCGAAGGGATAGAGCACCAGCGCGATCAGCGCCGCGATGTAGCCGCCCTTCTTGAAGTCGATCTGACGTGGAAAGACGTTGGAGAAGTCGAAGGCCGGCGACACGAAGTTTGCCACCACATTGATGCCAAGCGTCGCTACGGCAAAGGTCAGGGCCGCGAGCGCCGCCAGGAACCAGCTGTCGAATTTCGCCGAGATCTGGTCAGGATGCAGCAGCACCTCGCCATAGACGTCGAAGGCGGCGATCGTGGTGACGCCGGCGACCAGCGAGAACAGGATGAGATTGACCGGCAGGCCCCAGATGTTGCCCTTGCGCAGCGATGCCTTGTCCGGCGCATAACGGGCGAAATCGCAGAAGTTGAGGTAGAGCGCTGAGAAATAGGTCACCCAGATCGCCGCCACAGCAAACAGCGAGGTCCAGGAGCCCGGCGTGCCCGGCACGCCCGCGTCCTTGGTCTTTTCCAGCAGCACATCCATCGGGATGTCGCTGGTGAAGGCGAAGGTGCCTGCCTTGATGCAAAGATAGATCGCCAGGATCAGCATCATCACCCACACCGCCGGTCCGGCCCAATCCTGGAAGCGGCGCACCGTTTCCATGCCCCTCTGGATGATCAGGAGCTGCAGCGCCCAGATGACGGCGAAGCAGATCACCTCGAGCCCGGAGTGGCCGAGGAAATGTGTGCTCTGGTTGAAGTCGGCGAACCATTGCGAGCGGATCAGCAGGGCTACGATCGCGCCGGAGGCCGCCGCCGTCTGCGCGCCGTACCAGAAGCAGGCGACGATGGCACGCACCAGCGCCGGTATGTTGGCGCCCCAGATGCCGAAGGAGGCGCGCGCCAGGACCGGGTAGGGCACCCCGGTCTTCACGCCGGCATAGCCGACCATGTTCATCAACGCATAGATGATCAGCGAACCGATACCGATGGCGATGATGAAGTTGACGAAGCCGCCGCAGAACAGGAACAGGCTGGCAGCGAGATAGTAGCCCCACAGGCTGTGGACGTCCGACGTCCAGACGTTGAAGATCGAGAACGGTCCCCAGTTTCGAACCTTCGCCGGAGCGAGATCCTCATTGTACAGGTCCGGTGATGCGCCTTGTATGGTCATAGAGATGTCCTCCCCTTGTTACCGCACGCGCCTCCACGCGTGGCACGCAGGTTAAGCCTGACGCAGGGGAACCGGCAAGCAGACGATTTGCCGGCTTTGGGCTTAAAGATATTCAATGAGAAACGCGCTTATCGACCGGACGCTGCCGTGGCTGCGATATTGAGCTTCGCCCTTGATTCGGTCTCTGCCTTGTTGTCGGCCGGTCGAGCACCGGAGACCGGCGAGACTTCGAAATTGGCCCCGAGCCAGGCTATTGCGCCGGTCACGCCATCGAGGACATAGGTTGCGGCCGTCGGTCCGTTCGGCTTCACGCGGATCGAGATGCCGCCAATTTCGTTGATGGCCTCGAAACCGTGTTCGTCCGATGTGTCGTCTCCGAGGAATATCGGCCGCCGGCCGACAAAGGGCGGAATGTCCATGAAACGCCGGATGGCAGCACCTTTGACGGCTTCCAGAGGCATGAGCTCGACGCCGGCGTTTCCGGGAAGCACCCGATAACCCTTCGGAAGCCGGGCCAATGCCTGTTCGATCAACTGGATTGCCGGCGCAAGCAGTTGCGGCGCTGCTCTTGTATGGACGGCAAGGACCGGACCCTTGCGCTCGACATAGACCTTGCCGCTGCCCAGTTCGGCCTCGATCTCGTCGGCAAGGGCGGCGATGTCGGCAGGCGCGTCGGCGGCATCGATCGGACCGGTCGGCGTCAGCCGGTGCTCCAGCCCATACAGTCCGGCGATCCTCAGCTTCAGCGGATGGAACAGCTTGTCCACGGCGGGGATCGAGCGGCCGGTGATGAAGGCGACCGCACCATCCAGCCGCCGTTCGATGCGTCCAAGCAGACTACGCAATTCCTCGCCGACCGACACCGCGTCTGGATGGGCAGCGTGTTCCAGCAGTGTTCCGTCGATGTCGAGGAAGAGCGCCCATTGCCCTTCCGGCAGGTCCGGCGCCGGCGGTTGTTCAAAGCTTTTCACGACGCTGCCCTCCGTGCCCGTTCGAACATCGAGATGACATTGTTGGTGTTCGATGGCGGCCGCTCGCCAGTTCCGGTCACCCGGTCGAGATCGCCGCGTTTGCGCAGGCGCGCGGCATCCAGCAGCATGCTGCCGGCCCAGCGGTAGACATTGTTGTCTCGGACCATCTCGCGCATCGGCCGCAAACGCTCGCGCTGCTCTTCCGACGTCATCGTCAGCGCCTGCAACAGCGCCTCGCTCATCATGGCCGCGTCGTAGGGGTTGACGATCAGTGCTTCCAGCAATTCGCGCGAGGCGCCGGCGAAGGTGCTGAGCAAAAGCACGCCCTGTTCGTCGTCGCGCGCCGCGACGAATTCCTTGGCGACAAGGTTCATGCCGTCATGCAGGCTGGTGACCATGCAGATGTCGGCGGCGCGATAGACCTCGTAGACCTGCTCCTGCCGATGATGTTCGGCGACCATCAGGATAGGGCTGTATGTCTCGCTGCCATAGCGCCGATTGAGCTCCTCGGCACAGCGGCGGCATTCGTCATGGAGTTGCTGGTAGGCCGGCAATGTCCCCCGGCTCGGCGCCGCGATCTGCAGGAAAACCACCTTGCCTATCCATTCGGGATATCTGGTGAACAGTTCGTCCAAGGCATGGAAGCGATCGAGAATGCCTTTCGTGTAGTCGAGGCGCTCGACGCCAACGCATAGTTTGGTCTCCGCAGACAGGCCGAATCTGTCACGGACGCGGGCGCGGCACTCCTCGACAGACGGCAAACTTGCCAGCAATTGGGCCGGCCATTCTATGGAAATGGGATAGGCGTGGACCAACGTGGTCTGTCCGCCATAGGAGATCGCCGCGTCGGCCCGTTCTATGCGGCTCTCCAGAAAGCGGTCGACACTTTCGGTGAAGTTGTTGGCATGGAACTGGGTATGAAAGCCGATGATCGAACTGCCGAGCAATCCCTCCAGGATCCGCTCACGCCAAGGACAGATACTGAACACTTCCGAATTGGGCCACGGGATGTGCCAGAAGGTGATGATGATGGCGTCCGGCAGGCGCTGACGGATCATGCGCGGCAGCAGCGCGAAGTGGTAGTCCTGCACCAGCACGATCGGCCGCTCGTTGCGTGCTTCGGCAACCACCGTATCGGCGAACTTGCGGTTGACGGCCTCGTAGGCGTCCCAGTCCGAGGCGCGAAAGATCGGGCGGGTGAAGGCGATATGGCAAAGCGGCCATAGGCCCTCGTTGGCGAAGCCCAGATAATAGCCCTGATATTCCTCCTCCGTCAGCCAGACCCTGCGCAGCGTGTAGGACGGATTGCCTGGCGGCACCTGCACCCGGTCGTCCTTGTCGACCGTGAGACGGTCTGCCGTTCCGCCGCCATAGGCGATCCAGGTTCCGGCACAGGCGCGAGTGATGGGCTCGAGTGCCGAAACCAGCCCGCTGGCCGGCACCAGAAGTTGGACCCCGTCATCCTTGATGTTGTGGATGTAAGGTTCGCGGTTGGACACGACGATGACCTGTGCGTCCGGCAGGTCGTCGGCCAGGATCTTACGCAATGTGTCGGGCGACCATGTGACCAGCGCCGCGTCGGCCGACTGGCCGTTCTTTTCGAACTCGCGCAGCACCTTGCGTGCCGCTTCCGATGCGACATCCTCGCTCGGCGTGTATGCGGCCGCCGTTGCGCGGCCGCGGCGCTGGCGGGATATCGATAGGAGAATGGCAAAAGCGGAAAAGCCAAAACTTGCAATCAGCAAAACCCAGAGCAGGTCTACAGTATAATCTGACATGGAATGTGATCTCGCCTCCGGCCGCCGATAGCCGTTTTTATTGGTTTTTCTGGTTCGCTGCCGTGCGAAAACAACAGCGTTCCCACGCCGCCCATTTTTGCAACGCACAAAGAGGCTATCGGTTCCGGACGATTGCGGTGCCTCGCGTCGTTTTCGATGCGCCGCAGCGAGGCGGCGTCAGGTGCGCACGATGAGCGGTACCATCCCCTCATACCGATCGGCGAGAAAGGCGACGACCCGATCGCCGACACGCTGGAATGTGAGGTCGACCACCACCGAGCCGACACCCAGATGCCGCAGTGTCAGCGTGTCGATGCCGATCGGCAGCCTCGGGCGGGTGACCCGGATTTCACCGTCCCAGCCATCGATTTCCAGGCCAAGGCAGGCCTGCATCAACATGAAGGCCGATCCCGCCGACCAGGCCTGCGGCAGGCACGCGACGGGATAGGCGATCGGCGCTTCGCCCGGCGACCTGGTAAAGCCGCAGAACAGTTCCGGCAGCCGCATGTTGAAATGGACAGCCGACTCGAACGTGCCGCTCATCAGCCGCACCACGCTGTCGCGTACGCCATAACGTGCCAGGCCGGCACCGCACATGGCAGTGTCGTGCGGCCAGATCGAACCGTTGTGGTAAGACATGGGATTGAAGAATATCGCATCGTCGGCCAGCGTCCTGACGCCCCAACCCGAGTGGAACGACGCCGAGAGCAGCTGATCGGCGACCAACTGCGCCCGTTCCGGCTCGGGCAGCCCGACATAGAGGAGATGGCCGGCATTCGACGTCCGTACCTTGCAGACCTCGCCGGCACCGTCGATCGCCATGGCGTAGAAATTGAGATCGTCCATCCAGAAATGGCGTTCGACCGCGGTGCGCATGGTTTCGGCGCGTTCGTCCCAATGATCGGCCTTGTCGTCCTCGCCACGGCGGCGGGCGAGCGCTGCCAGACCACGGAACGCAGCAAAGACATAGCCTTGCACCTCCACCAGGGCGATCGGCCCCTTGGGCATGCGACCGTCGGCATGGAAGACCGAATCGAAGCTGTCTTTCCAGCCCTGGTTGGCGAGGCCGGACTCGGCGCCGCGCTGATAGGTAACGAAGCCGGTCGCGCGGCTTATCTCTTCGGTCCATTCGGCCGCAGCACAGAGCGATGGCCACAGGCTGTCGAGGAACGCCATGTCGCCGGTACGATCCGCATAGGCACAAGCGAGATGAATGTAGAGCGGCGTGGTGTCGACACCGCCGTAATAGCGGCCAAACGGGAGCTCCCGCAGTGCCGCCATCTCGCCCTTGCGGGTCTCGTGCATGATCTTGCCCGGCTGTGAATCGCTGAACGGCGACGTTTCGGTTGCCTGATGCTGGGCGAGAAAGGCGAGCACGCCACGCGCCAGCCCGGGATTCAACCACAGCATCTGCAGTGCGGAGATCACCCCGTCGCGGCCAAACGCCGTCGAGAACCAGGGTATGCCGGCATAGGGGTAAGGTCCGGTTGCAAGCTCGGTGGTCAGCAACGCCACGTCCGCGCGCGCGCGCTCGATCCAGTCGTTGAAGACGCGGCCAGAGCTGTGCACCGTCGCGCCGTGGCGGCGTTTGGCGCGCATGCCGAAGCGAGCGCGGGCGGCGGCAGCCCGAAAACGGTCGCGGTCGGGTGTCTCCGCCACTTCCGGGCCGACTTCGATATAGAGGACCTCGCTGCTGCGCTTAGTCACCGCAATCAGGAAATCCGCACGGTTGGTGGTCAAATTGTCCGGGGCTTGCGAGAACGAGATCGCCGACAGGCGCACAAGCTGGTCCAGCCCGTCATATCGAAGCACCACGGACGTCGGACTGGTCTCGGCGGCATGGGCTATCCCGCGCTTGGGCCGGGTCGAGCCGCGCACCTCGAACATGTCACGGAAATCTGCTGCGAAATGCAAGGAAACCCGAATGGCCGACGATTCCTGGCTGTAGTTGGAAAGGGTGATGCGCTCGAACAGCCGGTCCTGCCAAAGCAGCCTGACGCGTTCTATGTGGATCGCGCCCTGCGGAATATCCCGGCCACCGACACTCTGAATCGGCAGATTGGTCAGGTTCGAGGTGAAAAGCACATTGTCCTGGCTGAGCGATGCGCCGAGCAGTGACATTTGCCGGCCACCGACCGTCAACCGAAATTCCGAAAGCACACGCGTGTCGTCTCGGAAAAAGCCGTCGCCGGCGCCGCGGATGTCGCCATAGGCGTCGGCCACCGCGAAGCAGTCGCCTTGCTTGAGGGCGAACAGCCGGTGCGGCTCCCGAGGCGCGACCTCGTCGAGAGAGGCAAGGGCTACGGCGGGATCAAGCTTACGCTCGTCGAGTTGATTCATTCGTCACAAACTCTGTCGTTTCGTTCTCAACTTCCACAATGACGCCGATCAGGACGCTCTCGCTTCACCGGGAGCACCGATCAGGTGCGCATAGGCTGCCACATAGTCGTGGGCCATTCTCGTGGCAGAAAAACGGTTCTCGAATACGGCTCTCACCTGACGCCTGTCGAGGCGTAGCAATTCCGGTATCGAGGCGACCGCAGCGTCGACTGTATCGACAAGGAAACCGGTCACGCCGTGGTCGATGATCTCCGGCAGGGCACCGCAATTCCAGGCGATTACCGGCGTGCCGCAGGCCATCGCCTCTATCGCGGCAAGGCCGAACGGCTCCGGCCAATCGATCGGAAACAGCAGGCCGGCCGCCTTGCCGAGGAATTCCGCCTTTCCGTCCTCTTCGATCTCGCCGATATAGTCGACACGGTCGCCGTCGATCAGCGGCTCGACAGTGTCGTGGAAAAACGCGCGGTCGTCATCGCCGATCTTTGCGGCAAGCTTCAGTTTCAGCCCGGAGCGCAAGGCGATCTCGATGGCACGATCGGGGCGCTTGTCGCGCGACAGCCGGCCCAGGAACGCCAGATACGGCTCGTCCGCATCCGTCTCGAAAGTCGGCTCGTAGATATCGATCGGCAGCCCGTGATGGATGGTCGCCAGCCAATTGGCCTTGGCGAGCCCGGCTCTCTGGCTGCGGGAAATCGAGATCATCGGAAAGCGCGGAAAACGTTCGTAGGCCGGCGCCAGATCGACATAGTCGAGCCTGCCATGCGGTGTTGTCACCGTCCGGTCGGGCATGTGTTCGAAGAAAGGAAAATGCAGGAAGTGGCTGAGATGGAAGTGGATGACGTCGAACTGCTGCGCACGGTTCCTCACCTCGGCAAGCATCGAGAGATGCGCCGCGGTTTCGGATTTGTGGGGACGCGGATCGAGACGCAGCGCACGCTCGCGACACGCCACCAATTTCGCCGACGTCTCGGTATCGCCGCTGGCGAACAGGGTCACGTCATGGCCAAGCTCGACCAATCCTTCGGTCAGATAGGAGACGATGCGCTCCGTCCCTCCATAGAACCGGGGTGGCACGGATTCATGGAGCGGCGCCACATGGGCTATTCTCATGTTTTGGCATTTCCCTCAAAAAAAGACTGCTCGTGGGATCGAAATGCATCAGCCGCGCTAACGTTCCCGTACAACGGCAAGATGTCGCGCAATTGGGACTGCTGGAACTTCTCGTCCAGCCAACATTTTTCACGGCAAGCCTCTTTTGCCGGGAACCAAAGGGCCAGTTCGCGAGTTTAGTGGGGTTCGATCGTACGCATCCGGTCGACGGGGAGGAAACGATGGACCGCTTGCAATTCTTTTCGCCCGTGCGGATTTTGCGCGGACAGGGACAGCCTGTGGAGGAGATCGACAGCGTTGCCGAAGCGATGGCATTCCTGCGAAAATGGCCGGCCGGGCGGCGCGGGCCGGTTTACCAATGTGCGGTGAATTGCTGTGCTGCGGCCATGGCCGGCCGGATGTCGGCCGAGGAAGCGAGAAAGGCTTTTGCCGGCTTCGCCCGGATCACCCGCCTGCTCGAGGGCGATCGGCCGTTGCCGGTGAGCGGCGAGGATCGGCATCGCGCGGATGCGCTGCGACGATAGCGCCAGCTGCCGCTAACCCTCAAAACAAGATATCATTCAGCCGGAACGCCCGATCGGCGACCGACTCGCTTTCGCGAACAGTCGTTTGAACTGGGCTACAGCACCGTTCTCGGCGATGTAATCGCAATAGGCGGCGTAATCGGGGTCGCGTGACAGATGGCGTTCCTCGGTGATGGCGCGAAGTGCATAGACGGCGTTGAGCCCGAGCAGGATGGCGGAGTGCCGCAGCGCTTCAGCGGGTCCCGTAGCGGTGAGGAAAGGGACGGAGACCAGCCACCAGGAGAGGTTTTTCGAAACATAGGCGGGGTGCTTGATCCAGCGATACGGTCCGCAGGTGATGATTCCGCGGTTGGTGAGATTGGAAAATCTCAGGCCAAAGCTCACGGTGGACCAGACAAAAATCAAGACGCAGAAGACGATCGCCGATCCCCAGAAAACCTGGAGCGCCGGTGTGGGCATCACCGCCGTCCAGTTGGCGCCCGTTTCGTAATTCAGGTAGGCACGGGTGGCGGCATTCATGGGTTCATAACAGGCAAGACAAACCAGCCAGCCGAACACAGTGGGCTCGACGGTGCGGATATGGTTGTCGAGGACGCGCAGCGTGAAAATGTAGCCGACGACGGCGACAAGGACATCCACCATGAACAGGAGATCGATTGCAAAAGCGTGCCAGCGCATGATGTCGAATTGATACGGTTGTTCCAGTCCGGCCAGGATCGAACCTAGCGCGGAGCACAGATAGACGAACATCAGCGGCAGGAAGAAGCCTTTGACGATCCAGCCCCGCACATGCTGGCGTATCTGCTCAGTCCTTTGCGGCACGGCGCCGCCGAGGACGAATGCACCGATTTCGGCATATGAATCTTCCGGATCGGTTTGCCGGCGATCGACATAAGCAACATAAAACGGCGCGGCGACGAGCAGCGCCGGCAAGGTGTCGTAGAGAGCTGCCCAGTAGGGGGCGTAAAACTCACGCCGGTATTCCGGCAATATCCAGTAGACTGCGGCGCTCGTCGTGAGCGTGACGATGAAGCCGATGAGTTTGCGCATGACGCGCTCGACTTCAAGCGCTCGCATCGGCTTTGCCTGCAATCCCGTTGAACGCCTTCGAAACGTCTGGAAATAGGCCGTGTCGACCGCGATCATCGCTGCCGCGGTAGCTGCAATGACAGTCATGGCCTGCAAATGCACAGGCCAGCTTCTGTCGACGAGCACCCCGACGGCCAGCGCAAGACCAAGCAGTCCTGCAAGGCCGGTGAGGGGCGCGGTCGCGGATTTCGGTTGGAGCGTCAAGCTACTACTCCCGTTGTCGTGAGGGTTTGATCGTCGTGGGCGGCCGGCACGGGTCACGTGGTGTGCCCACCCGCCGCCGCTGGAGCCACTTGAGCAGCTGCTACACTCCACCGCTGCCGTTGGATCCGCCGCTGCTTGTTCCGTCATTGCCGCCGCTTGAACCACTGCTGCCACTCGAACCGCTGCTGCCGCTTGAACCACTGGTGCCGCTCGAGCCGCTGCTGCCGCTTGAACCACCGCTGCCGCTTGAACCACTGGTGCCGCTCGAGCCGCTGGTGCCACTCGAACCACTGGTGCCGCTCGAGCCGCTGGTGCCACTCGAACCACTGCTGCCACTCGAACCACTGCTGCCGCTTGAGCTGCTGGTGCCGCTCGAACCACTACTGCCGCCTGAACTGCTGGTGCCGCTCGAACCGCCGATGGGCCCCTTGTTGACGTTGCGCGGGGAGGGATGGTTGTTAGCGCCCTCGCTTACATTTTCGCAGGTGCACTTGCGCTGATATTTGGTGCCGAAAGCACTGCGTTCATTGCTCGCCTTCTGGCAGACCACCCTATGGCAAATCAAAGTCGCTTCGGTTGTCTCGGGGGTAAGGCCTGTGATGACTATTGCGGTTGTCGTGGCCGCCATGCCCATGATTGTGAACCGGAGTAAATTCCGAAAATTTTGCATAGATACCTCGCTTTCTGACGCCTCGCTTCTCGGGCTTTCGCCCAAGCTTCCTCATTGTCGAGCGGGTGTTTGCAACAAGGCCGCATACGGATCGCTTACGCCTCAGCGGTCGGGCTCAGGGGCGGCGTAAAAACGTTGGACAAAGCGCAGACAATGGTGCCGCATTGCGGTATTTCGATCAGAAAAAGACCAAAGATGCGCTTTTCGGGGGAAACAGATAATGTCGAAACGGCTTAGACTGGTGTTGGGAACGGCCGGCGCAATTGCCGTCGCCATCGTCTGGGGGATCATCGCCACGTCGATGGGGCTGCCATCGATCCTGATAACCGTAGGAGCGGTCGCGATCGGCGCCGGCATCTACAGCTATCAAAGCCGGAGCTGATCCGGCATCCGGCGACGGCGGCTTAGCCCAAAAAATCCCACAGTCCCGGACTGCCCGCGGCAATGTTCAGTGTACGAAAATTACCAACGGCAGCGTCCTGTGGAACGTGTGGCCTCTCGAAGCTATTGTGGTGGCGGTCCGAGACACCCCCGCCTCGGGCCGTTGGCTCACCCAGCCGAGTGGTCCGCTGCTACCCAATGGCGGCGGACCGTTCACCCGCAAGACGGACCCCGGAAGACGGACATTGTGCCGAATCGAGGGAGAACCATGGTCGTTGACGAGATTGCAGCGCGGCGCCTGAAAATTCTGATCGAGCAATATATCGAGACCAGGAAGAGGCGCCACGATGAGGTTTCTACCGCAGCGGCTGAGATCGCCATCAGGGCTGTCATGCCGAATTGCCCGGTCTCCGGAAAAGCCTTGGACGACATGATTGCGGCATGTGCGTTCGAACATGGGCTGGGGGTGCTGTTCGATCGACCTGACGCATGAAGGCTAAAATTAGATAAACCGACCAACCGGAACCGGCATGCCGAGATATTTTTTTCACTTCCGAAACAATGACGGCCGCTTGACGGAAGATTTCGAGGGTCAGGAGTTGGACGGTTTGTCCGCGGCTCAGGATAACGCCATGGCTTCGGCCAAGGAAATCCTGGCCGAGGGCCTGCTCAGCGGCAGCCCGGTCCTGACAGGTCTTTCCTTCGAAATCTGCGACGAGAACCGGAAGCTGCTATTCCGATTTCCCTTCTCGGAAGCTGCCGAAAAGGCTGGCACTCGACCGTGATTGGCCAAAGGCCCGCAATGCGGGCGAGCTTTGTCGAGCCTGGCTGAAAAACCGCATGTCGCGGCAAGGCGGTCGTTGGCGCAAATCAGCACCATAAGCAAATTAGTAGCATAGCTGCCGGCACAAAGCAAGAACAAACATGGCTTGCCTTGCCGACAGGGGAACTATTTATGCTCCCGTTTGTCGGCCCAGGGCTACCGTAGCGTTCCAGGATCTCGAGGGCAGGGGACTGACCAAGGCGAGCGCGGCGAGACTGATCCGCGATCGCGACGGCCTGATCTCCCTGGTCGCCGAGTTGGGCTCTCTGACGCTCCAGGCGCGACGAGGGCGCCTGACACTTTCGACGCACATCTGCTGCGGGCATTGCCCTGCTGTGCGCAAATATGTGATGAGGAGGTGCCGCGCCATCGTTGCGGCGCGCAGATTAAGCCGGGCAGTGTGCTAACTTCCGCTGGCAATCGACCAATTTCCGGACCGGCCTGGTACGTGACCGTGATCTTGAGTCGCAGTGCATGGGAGTTCCATTCCCGATCTTGGCTTATTACTTGCACCGGAAGCGCTTCGTTGCGGGATAAGGCCATGTCCTTCAGTCGGAACTCGACGTCATTTCGCGTCTGATGACGGCAGAGTTTCTCTCTGCCGTCATCAGAACACATACCGAATGCTGGAGGATACAGGTGAAATTGAGAGACGCGGCACTTGCGGTTTTTTCAAACAAACGCCGAGGCGTGGCTTGGTATAAGATCGCACAGAAGAAGGCGGACAGATACGGCTTCTATGTCTATTCCAGCCATATGGTCTGGAAGGACCAGCCATTTTTCCGCAAGGCACTGCAGCGGGTCAAAAACATCCGCGGGATTCCAGATCCGCGAGCTTTTGTCCTGCAAAGCTGCCTACGATCGATCGAGCGGATCGACGGCGATGTGGCCGAATGCGGCGTAAGGCAAGGCCGGTCGACGATATTCATGCTGATGAGCGATCTTCGGCCACGGCACTATCACCTTTTCGACTCGTTCGCCGGCCTCTCGGAACCGACCGCAGAGGATCGCAAGCGAAACGGCCAAACGCCGTGGAAGTCCGGCGATCTCAGCACTGACGAGAGGGTAGCCAGAGAGAATATTTCGGACTTCGGCAACACAACTTTTCATGTGGGATGGATACCGGAAACTTTTCCCAGCGTAGCCGACCGGCGTTTCGCCCTGGTCCATATTGACGTCGATCTATACGAGCCGACGCGTGACGCGCTTGCCTTCTTCTACGATCGGGTGTGCGCACATGGCATCATCATATGCGATGACTACGGCTCCGCGCTCTGTCCTGGAGCCCGAAAGGCCTTTGACCAATTCTTCGAAAACCGCCCGGAAGGCATTATCGAACTTCCAACGGGGCAGGCGATTGTCGTAAAGGCAAGCTAGTCCTGAATGGTTGCGGCGGCTCTCCATCGGATGAAGCGAGGACGTCGCCGAAAGCCATGATGGAAATCGGCAGGGCACGGGTATCAATTCTCGCTTGATGGCACCTGAGACGGAGCAAAATAGGCATTGAAGAACTGCTCAACGATCTCGTCGACGACTGAGTTCTTTACGTGCCGCAAGTCCTCTCTGTAGCTACGAGCAAGGCCCCCATAGGTGACAAGCTCGAACGAGGGAAGATAATGGACATTGTCCCGTTCCCGGCAGACTTGACCAAGCACGGCGCGAAGAACGGACTTGCCTTCAGTGCTCGCGGTGACGACATCCGCGTCCTGAAATGTGCGCGCCAATGCAACCGGTGAGACCGTGAGAATTATCGGCGCATCGGGTTTGCGTTCACGGACCATGTCCACGGCAGCCATCACGTTGGCGTAGTTTTCCTGAAAGCTGCTGACGTGAAGCGTTGTTTCCTGCATTCCGCCGCCGCCGAGATAGAGCGGCTTCTGCGCTGCTGCTTTGCCACTGGCCTTGTTGATGAAGACCTCGGTCATTCCAAAGGTGAATATGAATGCCGTGGCGGCATCGAAGCCAGCCCGCATCTCCCGGTTTACGCTCCCGATCACCTCTTTGAGAACTTCCGGAGATTTGGCGAAAATACCGCGCCGATACGGGTCCTGAAAGCTGGCCGAGCCCCAAGGGACGCGTTTCTTGACCTGCCACCAGTCGTCGTCTGCCTGATCCCACACGCCAAGCATTTGCTCGAGCTGGAGGCGAACAGTGAAAGTGTTGTAGAAGTTCATATGTTCCTGCCGAGGCAGCTCATCTACAATGGCCTCCGCGGGGTCGAAGCTGATATTTCCGTAGGACGGGACGCATGCGATGCGTCTGTTTGTCAACGCGCGTCGAATTTCCTGCGCAAAGCAACTCCCCATCGTGAAGAATATATCGTCAGAAGTTAATACGGGGGTTTTGCGTATAGTAATGGCGCCAGAGCTTACAAAGTCGCCATACTTCGCGTTCAATTTATCCGACGCCATCAGACGGACGGGTTTGGCGTATCCGAGTCGATTGCGTATCCGAAGGTACCTTCGTTTAACTCGCTCCAGAAATGGCACAGTCGCTCCATAGTGGTCACAGCTGGCCCCAACCGCAATGCCGGACATGTAGTCCGCTTCGCGGCTAGCTGCAATCAGAAGGATTCAAGATTGACTATTCGAACGACGTCAGACCTCAGATGCGGTTCTTTTGGCGCATGTTGTCGCGGCGCAGTCTGGTCCCGCTTCACGCTTCATTGAGGCGTCTGTCGGGCTGTCCGCTGACCCCGACAGTTGTGCAGAAATCGCCTTTGGTGGATCGGCAACGCAACATGAGCCGCGCCCTTGGGACCGGGGGATCTCTCTCGCGCACGTCTGGCGTAACCCAAGGCAGACCGAGGGATTAGGGCCTACCAGAGAGGGTAATTGTCCTCCGGCTCAGCTTCCTCGTCAGCTTTTCCTCGTTTTTTTATGACCATCCGCACCAATGCTATTGCGGCTACAACCAGCAAAGCAGCGGATGTCCAAAAAAATATACTATTCATGGAAAACATTCATAGTTTTTCTCTCGTATACGTCAGTATATTAGACGTTTCTCTTTGGAAAAGTTCAGAAGACCCTGTTCCATAATCGCGTTGGCAACAATCCTGGCAGCAGAATCCGCTCCCTTCTCGGTGAAATGCACCTCGTCGTAATAATTTCTATCCAAAGTCTCGCTGCGTTGGCAAAGGTAAGGCAACGATCCATGGAGATCAACGACCGAGGCGCCGGTTCGCTTGGCTATGTCTTCCACAATGCGTCTGTGTTCCCAAACCGCGTTTGCAGCGGGATCGTTTGGGTCTTCCTGCCGATAATTGGGGTTTACGAAGAGAACCGAGGCTCCGGCTGCCTTTGCGAGGACGATCAGTGCACTAAAGTTCGCACGAAACGCGTCTGGTGGATTGTGCGCAATGTGCTTCGAATTTCGACGTCCATCGCCTCGACGTCGAACAATGTTCCCGACATACGCGGTCGCCAGATTTTGCCGTCTTTTGAACCAACCCGAAAGCCCGCCACCTGACGGTGGCTCGAACCAGGAGCAGGAATACTGGTTGTAGTCTCGAGACAGTCCTTCCAGTCGGCGAGGATGAACATCATTGTGGGTATAGTAGTATACGATAAGATTAGGTGACAATGGTGCTACGTGGAAAAGAAGTCTCAAAACGTTCTCGACCGAGGTATATCCGCCAACTCCTGCGTTGACGATGTCAATTTCGACTCCCGGTTTCAGATCCCTCAGGTATTCGCCCAGCCGGTGCGGATAAGTACGGCTATCGTCTTCTATTCCGGTACAATAGGTAGACGATTCTCCCATACAGACAACTCTTAGACATTGCTCCGGCTTCGGCATGGCGGTTTCCGGGCCCCGGAAGCCCAGGCTATTGTGTCTCGATCTGCCGTTGCCCGAGTGCCACACAGGATTCAGCTCATATAGGGTATAGGGGTTTGGCCGAACCAAAGGTGTCGGGCAACCAGCCCATTTGGCAATCAAGCCTGGGAAACCGATCTGGAGCAGCGCCCTATCGCCTAGAAGCATAATGAGGCCTTTGCGCAAAGTGCGCCGCGCTCTCCAAAGTTGCTTTTTAACCACGTTCATCTCGACACCATGTAGCAACGCCTTTCGTGCGCGTGCTCAATCGGGCTCAAACTCACCGCGGTAGTCCATTGCGAGGGCGGAATCCTGCTTCGGCTTATGGAGAACGCAGTTACCAGCCACCAGCACGTCCAGATCCGTTCCCATGAAGCAGCGAAAAGCATCCGTCGGGGAACATACGATCGGCTCGCTGCGCACATTGAAACTGGTGTTCACCAAGACAGGACAGCCGGTAAGCGCTTCAAACCGGGTGATCAACGCGTGGTATAGCGGGTTGGTCTCGACGTGCACCGTCTGAATCCTGGCCGAATAGTCGACATGCGTGACGGCAGGAATCTCGGACCGACGGACGTTCAGCTTGTCTATTCCGAACATAGCGGCCTCGGATGCAGTCATCGCGCGGTGACGGCTCTGCTTAACCGGAGCAACGAGGAGCATATAAGGCGATTCACCCTCCAGATCGAACCAGTCCGACACATGTGCCGACAGGACTGAGGGGGCGAACGGACGAAAACTCTCGCGAAACTTGACCTTGAGATTGAGCGTCTTCTGCATATGGTCCGACCGCGGATCTGCAAGGATGGATCTGTTGCCAAGCGCCCGTGGTCCGAATTCCATCCTGCCCTGGAACCACCCCACCGCCTTGCCGTCGGCCAGCGCCGCAGCCGTGGCATCGATCAGTTGGTCGGTTGGCATGACTTCGAAAACGGCTTTGGCTCGGCTGAGTTGCGCTTCGATCTCGCTCTGACCGAATTCCGGACCGAGATAACTCCCTTTCATGGAATCTTGCTTGGCTATAACCCGCTCACCACCGAGTTTAAGATGCCAGGCGGCGAGTGCGGCCCCAAGCGAGCCTCCTGCGTCGCCGGCTGCGGGCTGAACCCAGATTCTCTTGAAGGCACCATCTCTGAGCACTTTGCCGTTCGCCACGCAGTTAAGCGCCACACCGCCGGCCATGCACAGATTGGGAATTGCAAAATCTCGTGCCAAGCTGCGGGTCAGCCGAAGAACGATCTCATCGGCGACGGCTTGGATGGACGCGGCAACGTCCATGTGAAAATCAGTTAACGGATCGGTATCAGGGCGCCTTACCGGCTGTCCGAAGAGGCTGGCGAACCGTGCGTTCGTCATTTTCAGTCCAGTGGCATACGCGAAATAGCTTTGGTCGAGACGGAAGGTTCCGTCCTCCTTCAGGTCGACCAGCTTTTCCAGGATCAGCGATTTGAACCGAGGCACACCATAGGGGGCCAGCCCCATCACCTTGTATTCGCCACTGTTTATCTTGAAGCCGAGATAATAACAGAACGCTGCGTATAGAAGCCCGAGCGAATGCGGAAACCGCAATTCCCGCACGACATCGAGAGTTGCGCCCCTGCCGATCGCAACTGTCGTGGTTGCTTTCTCGCCAACGCCGTCGAGAGTCAAAACCACAGCTTCGTTAAAGGGCGACGGGAAAAACGCGCTGGCCGCGTGGCTCACGTGGTGTTCGGAAAAAAGGATCCGGGATGGATCCTTGAAGCCGCGGTCGATTCTGCGGAGTTCGTCGAAAATGATCCTCTTCTGAAATAATTTTCCCGTCAGCCAAGCGGGCATCGCCTTTCGAAATGAATCGAATCCGCTAGGAGCGGCGTCGAGATAGGTTTCAAGCAGACGCGAAAATTTTAGCAGCGGCTTTTCATAGAATACGACGTAGTCCACATCCTTCAGCAAGACACCGCCGGTCTGCAAAACGGACCGAATGGCGTTTGAGGGGAAGCGTTCGTCGGCTTTTCGACGGGTGAACCGCTCCTCCTGGGCCGCCGAAATGATGGCGCCGTCGACGACGAGGGAGGCCGCGCTGTCGTGGTAGAAAGCCGATATGCCCAATATATTGGTCATAATATTGTCTTCAAAACTGATTGGTCATCGAGTTCAAATCGTTCTTGGTTCTTCGTTCAATCCAAAATGTATCATTGGAATGCGTTCTTTGGAGCCGTCGGCAGATCACTCTGACCAACCGGCGTGCAAATCCGACGGGAAATACCACCCCAAAGAACGTCGATGCACACACCAAGTCGGAAAACCAACCATTGGTCGCAGCCCTCTTGGAGGGCACGTTGTGAATGTCAGACACTATTTTCGCCCACCACGAGAATGCACCCAAGCTATTGGCAAACGATTGAGCCGAAGGAACAAAGCTTGTCAAGGACGCGGCGTATCACCGAGCCGATTGAGCCCGTGCGGCAGCCTTGACGGTCGCCATTCAATGAGTCGGGTTCGGCATTGACTGCGGCTCCGAACGAAGCCACAGACATGGAATAGGATATGAACTATCGCGGATGCTCAAGCGGCGTCCCGAAATCGTGCGGGTCGGCAGAGAGCAGAGGCCCTCCGGTACCAACGCACATCGCATCGGGAAATGGAATGAGCGCAAAGAGACGAATTTCGGCGGTGCTGGCATACCCGCTGGTTAAGCGTCTGATCATCGAGAACCTGCCGCCGCACAAAACGCTGTATCTCGCCGGTTTGCTGTGTTCGATCGCCGTTGCGGCGACGACCGCCGCGTCGGCTTGGATCATGAGCACCATGGTCAATAGCATCTATGTGGAACGCAACGCTGCCGCCGCATGGGGTATCAGCGCCGTAATCATCGGCATTTTCCTGGTTAAGGGCATAGCCGCCTATTGCCAGACCATCACGACGGGAAAGATTCGCCGGGCTATCGTCTCGGACCTGCAAAACCGCCAGTTTTCTCGAATGGTGCGTTTCGACATCGGTCGTTTCGCCAATCAGCATCCGGCGAAATTCGTCTCCAAGATCATGTTCAACGCGCGCGCCGGGTCATCCGTTATTCTGACGCTCACGAGCAGCACCGTCTCCGATGTGCTGACGCTGATTGGCCTGGCAAGCGTCATGGTCAAGCAGGATCCGATGATGTCGCTGATATCCGTGGCGGTTCTGCCGCTGCTGTTCCTGTCGGTGGGCGCCATAACCAGGAAGCTCAAGGCGCTGGCAAGGGGCGAGACGGAGTTGGCTGCACTGGTCCAGTCGATCGGCACGGAAGCCGTCGAAGGTATCCGGACCATCAAGTCCTTTCAGCTCGAAGACAAGGCGGTCGCCAGCTTCGCAAAGGCCGTCGGCAAGATGGAAAGGCGCGGCATCCAGATAAACCGGACGTCAGCGTTGATGAGTCCGTTGATGGAGACCGGCGGCGGCGTGATCATCGGGCTGTTCGTCATTTATGCCAGTTGGCAGACCCTCGGCAACGGCAAGACCCCGGGCGAGTTCATGGCCTTCATAACCGCCTTTCTGCTTGCCTATGAGCCCGCCAAGCGGCTGGCCCGCGTCAATGTCGATATCCAGAAGCAGATGGTGGCGGTTGAGCAGATGTATGATTTGATCGATACGCCCGAGCAGCGACAACTCGCAACCGCCGGCGAGCGCCTCACCGATGTCGAGGGCGGTATCCGTTTTGAAGATGTGGCCTTCTCCTACGAAGGCAACAGCCCGGCGCTGCACGGCGTTTCCTTCGAGGTACGGCCCCGTGAGAAGCTGGCGATCGTCGGCCGCTCCGGCGCCGGCAAGACCACCATCGTCAATCTGATCCTGCGCCTCATTGAGCCGGACAAGGGCCGGATCCTCATCGACGGAAAGGACATTTCCAAGATCGGCCTCGCCGACGTTCGCGACAATATCGCACTGGTGTCACAGGATGTCTTCCTGTTCGAAGGCTCGATCCGCGACAACATCCGCGACGGACGCCCGGGCGCCACCGATCAGGAAATCGAGTCCGCGGCGGACCTCGCCCGGGTCACCAGCTTTTCCTCCAGCCTTGAAAACGGGCTCGACACTCTTGTCGGGCCGAGTGGCACCAACCTGTCGGGCGGGCAGAAACAACGCGTCGCCATCGCGCGCGCGCTGCTCAAGAATGCTCCGGTAATCGTCTATGATGAAGCAACGTCCGCGCTTGACGGCGAAAACGAACGGGCGGTCATGGAGGCTGCTTTCGACGATGCATTCGAGCGCACGGTGATCTGCATTGCGCACAGGCTTTCAACCATCAAGGCAGCCGATCGCATCCTGGTGTTTGACGCTGGCATTCTGGCGGACGCCGGGACTCATGACGAGCTTGCCAGGCGCAGCGAAATTTATCGCTCGATCTTTCACCTGGAGGCGTCCGGCCCGATCGTCGAGGGCAGCAAGCAGCTGCGGCAAAGCGTTTTGCGCTGACGGCGATGACCAGTTTTTATCACGGTTCCTATGTCAGGTATGTGATTGCTGGGATAGGCCTGCGATTGCGCCGATACACAAAGGCCGCGCGGACATTGTTTGCCGGCTCCAAGCCTCATTCCGTTCTTGAGCTGCAGGCCAAGGCCGACGCGCTGATCGCGCGCAGGGACTGGACAGGCCTTGAAGCAAGTATCAATGAAATGGCCATCATGGCTGACCGTTCCCGCAACCCCGAGCTGATGCAGAAGGCAGGACAGGCCTTCGAACGGCTGGGCAACTTCGCCCGGGCGGCCGAGCTTCGGCTTACCGCTCGCCGGCTGCGGAAGGGGAAAAATGCCAACGAGTGGACCGGGGAGAACCTCGGTTCGGATACACTGCTGATCGATCTTGTGGAGGATGACCCGCGCAGCCTTGGCCGGGTTATCCGCCACGCGCGACTGGCCGGCGCCGCCGCTGCCTATGCGCAAAGTGCAACAATTCGGGCAGAGCCGCGGCTCATATCAATTCTGCAGCGAACGTTCCCGAAGGCGACCGTGGTCCCGGCGCAGCAGGATGTGATCGGCGACAAACGTGCGACCTTCGAAGATCTCGCCTGGGTGTTCGGACGCGATGCCGAGAAACTTGCCGCCGACTTCGTGCCGCTGCGAGCAGATCCTGGGCTCGTCGAGACATTCCGCAAGCATTATCGCTCGATCACGGATCTGCCGCTGGTCGGCCTCTCCTGGGGTAGCAAATCCCACACCAAGGACGTGCCTGACTTCCCCGAATGGGCACGGTTCATCGCCCAGACACAAGCGACATTCGTTTCGCTTCAGTACGGACAGATCAAGCCGGCGCTGCGGCGCCTGCGCAATGGCAATGACGCGCGTCTTATCTATGACGACAGCGTTGACCAGATGGTCGATATGGACCGGTTCGCTGCACAGGTCGCAGCGCTCGATGCCGTCGTGACGATCAGCAACACGGCGGCTCATCTATCCGGAGCACTTGGTATTCCGACTATTTTCCTGATCGACGACAATTTTCAGACGGCGTGGCCAGTCATCGGCGATCGAACGCCTTGGTATCCGAAGGGCGTCGTCATTCGTAAGGAAAGGCGCGCGTGGTCGGTGGTGCTCGACGAGGTTGGTCAAAGACTCTCGTCGATCTTGACGACGCATTCCGACGCTGCCTGTTGAGGATCGCCGTGCCGAACAGACGATCCGTCCTTCAAAAAGCAAAAGCTGCGGACCTGCGCCCGCAAGCAGGCGCGGGCAAGCGGCTACAGACACTTTTTGATCGAGCAAAGGAACTTCTTAAACGGCCCTCGCGTCATGCCGACGAAAGCGTCGAACGGCATATGAGGCTGATGGCGGAGAGCGTCGAGCGAAGCGACTGGAAGGCGGCCCGGGACCATGCGCTGGCACTCGGCCTGCTGGGTGAGCAGCTTGGCGATCGCGGGCTTGTCAAGAAAGCCGGGCGTGGCCTCAGACGTCTCGGCGGCGGGAACCGTGCCTGGCAGTTGATTGCGTCGAGCAAGCAAATGCCAGGCAGGCCCGAATGGGATGGCAGTGATCTTGCGGGTCGCAGGCTTGCCGTCGAGCGCCGCGAAGGCGATCTTGCGATTTTCCTTCAGTTCGCGTCGTTGCTTGGCCCGGTGATCGCGGCTGCCGAGCGATGCATCGTCTCGGTCGAGCCGCGACTGGTGCCACTCTATCGCCGAACATATCCTGCGCTCGATCTCAGGCTGGAGGAACAGGGGGAGGTGGCGGCGGTGGACGCCGATGTCTTCGCCTGCTTCGAGACACTGGCGAAGCACTTCTGGCCGGATGAACCGGCAGCACGCGCGCCCTTCGTCCCGTTGGAGCCGGACCGCCGATTGGTCGCCGAGTTGCGCAGCACCTACCTCGATCGCGGCCCCGGTCCTCTGATCGGCTTTGCCTGGGGAAGCCTGAACAAGGCCAAGGACCTGCCGGCCCTGGACGATTGGCGGGCGTTGCTCGGCAGCCTGCCGGGACGTTTCGTCAGCCTGCAATATGGCGATGTCGGGCCGGCGCTTTCCGAGTTCGAGCACTGGGCGCCGGGACGCATCATCCATGACGCTTCCGTCGACCAGTTGTCGGATATGGACCGCTTTGCCGCGCAAATCGCTGCGCTCGATGCCGTGGTGACGATCAGCAATACCGGCGCCAATCTGGCGGGGGCGCTTGGCGTCCCAACGGTCGTCATGCTCGACGACGGGTTTCGGCTGTCGTGGCCCGCCTTCGGCGAGACCGTGGCCACATATCCAAGCGTTCGACTGGTCAGAAAAGGCGGCCAGGCATGGGCGTCCGCAATGCAGGAAGCAGGTGGACGGATCAGGCAAATCATCAGTGGAGTTGCTGATGGCCGATAGCCGATTTCTTCTCCGGTTCCGCCGCGCTATCGCGCTTGCCGGCTACAAATACAAGGTTTGGTTCCGCAGTCATCGGCGGCAGCTTTTCCTTCGCTGGCGTGACGGCGATATTGCCGATCAGATGGCGGATTATCGGCGAAGCATCGAGGCGCGCGATTGGTCGGCCGCGCTGCCGAAAGCCCTGGCGCTAGCATCGATCGCGAAGTCGAGGGGCGAGGTACATCTGCTCGACGAGCTCGGCAAGGCGCTGATGCGGATGGGCGCTTACGGCCCGGCGGCCGAACTCAAGATCGCCCGGCGCCATATCGTTGAAGGCCGTGTCGAGCGTGAGTGGCTCGGCCAGGATGTCTCGGGCCAGGTACTGCTCGTCGACCTGATGGAGACCGAGAAGCAGGGGCTGGCCACCGCGATCCATCATGCGAGTTCCGTCGGCCGCGCGCTCGCCCGCGCCGCACGATTGATCGTGCTCGTCGAGCATCGGTTGGTGCCGTTGTTTCAGCGGACATTTCCCATTGCCGATGTGCGGGCTGTCGGTCCCGGGAACAAGGCCGCCTACGCCGAGGCGCAGGCCTTTGCCGGCGTCCAGCATCTGACTGCTGTGTTCGAAACCAATGAGGCGACGATCCGGGAGCATTTCGTCCCGCTTAAACCGGATCCGGCGCGGGTCGCTGAACTTCGCGCCCGCTACAGCGAGGACGGCCGGCCGCTGGTCGGCGTCGCATGGGGCAGCTCCAATCCCGGCAAGGACCTGCCGCCGCTGGCGGCGTGGCGTCCCCTGCTTGGCCGACAGGACCTTCGGTTCGTTTCGCTGCAATATGGCCGGACCGAGTCAGACCTGAAAATCTTGACCGATGGCGACCCGACACGTGTGTTGCACGACCCTACCGTGGATCAGCTTGTCGACATGGACATGTTCGCCGCGCAGGTTGCAGCGATGGACGCCGTCGTAACCATCAGCAACACCGGGGCCCACCTGGCGGGCGCCCTCGGCGTCCCGTCGGTCTTCATCCTTGGTGACGGCTTCAAACGTTCGTGGCCAGTGGAGGGCGACCGCACGCCCTACTATCCTTCGGCCGTGCTGGTCTCAAAGCGCGAACGGCCCTGGGCCGAGGTGATGGACGAGGCGCGACACCACATGTGCTCACTCATCGCCTCTAGTTGACTCCGCCACGCCTGGCATCGCGAACGCACTAGGAAGGCCACAGCAGCCAAGTGGTCAAGGGCCTTTTTTTACGGCGAGAACGCTGTAAACTGCCGGCTGGCGGCTGGTTCAAGACTTGGAGGGCGATGCATATCTTTGGGTAGGTCGGGGAACAAGTCGGCTTCTCTTATCAGCGAAGACTTTGTGCAGCGGCTCCTCGCGGTGTACAGGCTTGTGCATCCAGGAAACCTGTTCAGGCGGGGGCGTATCTACGCTCGCGGCAGGGCAGAGACGAGGACGGTCTACTTCGTCCCACACAATCGCAACAATGTTCGTCTGCTGGCTGATGCGGCTCAACTTCTGGTCGACGGCGGCATTCAATGCGTATTCGCGCATATTGACGGATTGAAACGCGGCGGCGTCGCACGCCCTGAACTAAACGCCCGGGGAATGTCGCATATCAGCTTTGCTGAGCTCAAGCGGACGATCAGACCCTGCGACATGCTGGTGACTGGAAATGACTATGCACCGCAATTTTTTAGGCGGTTCATAGATTCTATCAACTTCGGAATGGTCCGTGTGGTCGGCCTCATCGGAGGTGCGAGACTGCTGCAGCCGCATCGATTTGTGAGAGCTGACTACATCCTGTCGATGGGACCGGCAGCGCTGCAGCAACGACGACAACCGACCTACATTGTCGGCTCCCCGGTAATTGAGCGAGCCGTCGAAAACGCGGGCGCCAGGCACGATGAAGGGCTTTTCGTGCTGGTGAACTTCAAGGGGGATATCGAAGACCTCGCAGACCGCCAATCGATTGAAGCGGTGGCAGCCGCATGTGCGAAACTCGGCCTTTCCCATGTCGTTAGTGTCCATCCCACGATGTTCGCAAAAGTCGACATGCCGAACAAATCGCCCGTAGACTTCGCACAACTGCTCCCGGACGCCCTGGCGCTAGTAACTCGCCCAAGCACCACGGTTTACGAAGCGATCGCCTGCGGCATTCCGGTGGTGCTCTTTCCGCTGGTTTCGCCGATGGTCGAGTTCGACAGTCCTATGGGCGCTTTCAAACCAACATGGTCGGAGCATCAACTCGTCGACGATATCCTTGCTGCGGTCAGGTCAAGACCGACCTATTTTGAGCAAAGCCGGGACTTCCTCAATGCCAATCTGTCGATTGATCCAAAGATGCCAGCTTCGCAACGGATCGCCAATGCTTTGATCGATATTTACAACCGCTGATTTGCGCAATCAAAGTGCTCGCAATCGGAGGCCTAAGTTGAGATTGTTGTCCAACTTCTTTGCAAAAAGGCCGCCACTCCTTGTCGTCTCGTTTCCCAAGTCCGGGCGGACGTGGCTGCGCGTAATGCTTGACGATCTGGGCGTCAATGCGGCTTACACGCATGATGGTTCCGACCACAAGGAGCTGCGTGACATTGCACAGATCAGCACCGACAAATCACGCTACAAACGGCAGCGGATCCTATTTCTGACGCGAGACCCCCGCGACACTGTGGTGTCTGGATATTTTCAGGTTTGCAAACGCCATCAGCTGGGAGCAGGTCCGATAGGCGAATGTGTAAGGAGCCCCAAACACGGCGTCGAGAAGATTGCCCTTTTCAATCTGCAGTGGTTCGCAGCCGCAAGTTACATGCGAAAAATTGCGCTTCTGCGCTATGAAGATATGCAGCGGGATACAAACGACGCTTTGCGCAGTGTCGGAAACTTTGTGGGAAAGTCCTTCGACGAGTCCAACCTTGCTGATGTGGTCGTCAGTAGGTCGTTCAAACGAATGCAGCAATCTGAAATCTCAGGAGAACTGGGTGCGCGCTATGGCGGAAAATTGCGACCACGCAATCCTGACGACCCGGAAAGTTTCAAGGTTCGAAAAGGTAAGGTCGGTGGTTATTTGGACTACCTCAGCGTAGATGATGTAGCCTTCTGCGACAATGTACTTGCGCGGCTCGATTACTGGAAGCGGCTCGATGAGGCCTTCCTGCGGCATGGCATATCTTATATCGGCGACAGGGGCAGGTGTGAATTGATCCGATGCATCGGTTTGTCTGCGGATGCGGACATAGCGGCACGACGCCGATAGCTACGATTTTGCCTCATATGCCGATGCCTTTTTTGCCATCTAGGTTCTGCTCTCCGGTTCGAGAAGGCCGAGAAGCAGGTCTGGCTGGCCACAGCGATCCATCATGCGAGTTCTATCGGCCCGCGCGCTCGGCCCGGGCCGATCCCCAGATCACGGCCGCCTACGGCCCTGGGCCGAGGTGATGGACGAGGCGGAGAAGAACATGAGGCGCCTGCTCGAGGCCGCTCGAGCCTGACCGTACAAATCAGCAGGGCGGTTGAGCATCCAGGCAGTTTCCTATACTGGTCTGGCCCGGCTGGCGGAGCCGGCAAAAAGCTTTCGAACCGAAGATCTTCCTGCGGAGCCAATGATGTGCGGATTGTTCGGCGTCTATCGTGCCGAGGGCTTTTCGCCCGACGATATCCATCGTGCCGACCAGGCCCGCGACACGCTTGTGCACCGCGGCCCGAATTATGGCGGCGCACGTGTCACCAGCGATCTCTATCACGGGTTTCGGCGCCTCAGCATTATCGACCTCTCGGCGGCAGGCAATCAGCCCATGGTCAGCGCCGACGGGAAGTTCGCGATCACGGCCAATGGTGAGATCTACAACTATCGCGAGCTCCGCGCCGATCTGATTGCCAAAGGCTGCGTATTCACCTCGCAGTCCGATTCCGAAGTTGTGCTGCATGGCTATCGGGTGTGGGGGCTCGAAGGGCTCTGCGAGAAGCTGGACGGCATGTATGCGGCGGTGATCCATGACGGGGAACGCCGCAAGCTGCATGCGATCCGCGACCGGCCGGGCATGAAGCCGTTCTTCTACTTCCATTCGGGACGCCGATTTGCCTGGGCGTCGGAACTCAAAGCGCTGCAGGCCTGGCTCGGCGACGATCTGCCGCCGATCGACGAGACGGCTGTCCTGGACTATCTCGCATGCCGCTATATTCCAGCGCCCAAAAGCCTCTACCGCAATATCTTCAAACTTCCGGCCGCAAGTCGGCTGACATTCGATCTGGAAACCGGCCGCGTCGATGTCGGGCGTTACTGGACCATGCCTACCGAACTCCGCTCGGACAATGACGACCGCCTGGCCGACGGGCTGCGGGGCCGCATGCAGGCGAGCGTCGCCGCTCACATGGTGAGCGATGTGCCGGTCGGCTATTTTCTGAGTGGCGGCATAGACTCGGCGGTTGTCCTGTCGCATGCCGTTGCGGTGAACCCCACGGCAAAGGCGTTTTCGATCGGCTTCGAAGATCCAAGATTTGACGAGAGCGCGCAGGCGGCCAAGGTCGCGGCGCTGTTCGGCGCCGAACACGCGATCCGGATCCTGCAGCCGACAGAGCTCGATGACGTCTTCGACCGCACGCGGGAATGGTATGACGAGCCGCTTTCCGACAAGGCCGCCATCCCGGCGTTTCGTGTCTGCGAATTTGCCAGCCGCGACAGGACCGTCGTGCTGACGGGCGATGGCGGGGACGAGCTTTTCGGCGGCTATCGCTCATACAAGCGGTTTAGCGGCATTCGCAGGAAGCAACGTTTCGTCCCGTTCGGTTCACAGAGCGGGTGGCGCCTGAAGGACCGCAATTTGCGCCTGATCACCACGCGTGACCCGGTCGAGCTCTCCATCGCCATTGGCTCCGGCAGAACGAGATGGCAGCGCGACGTCTATCGCGAACGCCTTGCCATCGCTGCTGACTATGATGAACTCGCCCATCTCAGGGCGTGGTGGAAGCCGGAACTCGGACCGTTGCGCAGCCTGCAATATCTCGATTTTCATACCAGTCTGCCCAACAATATCCTGACCAAGGTCGATCGGTTGAGCATGTCGGTTTCGCTCGAAGCGCGTATCCCGTTCCTGTCGCGAACGATGATCGAATATGCGTTCAGCCTGCCGGAGTCGTTTCTTTACAAGGATGGCCAGCTTAAGGGCGGGCTTAAATACGCATATCGCAATGTTTTGCCGGCAAGCACGCTCAAACGTAAGAAGCAGGGATTTGGTCTTCCACAAAGCTGGAAGCGAACGGCCGTGGCTTCGCAATCCGAGGAAAGCTATCAGGAGGCGGTATTGTCCGGTTTCCTGAAAGGCGCGAAGTTTTCGAATGCCTCCGCATAGCCACCCTCAAGGCTGCCAGCATTTCTTTTTCGCCGTGACGGAGCGGGGTCGGGCCATGGGAGCACTGCCGACATGGTGATGCGGACCGGATTCATATGCGGCTGCGGTCATAGCGGCACGACGTTGATCGCGACGATCCTCGCAGCCCATCCCGACGTCTACCTGCCGTTCCAGGAAACCAATGTCTTCTTCAAATGGACGCCGCTGGCGATGTTTCGCTATTGGAAGCTGAAGCGCGCGGCGCGCGGTGCCGGAAAGACCTTGCTGCTTGAAAAAACGCCGCGGCATATCCGTCGCGTCGGCCGTATTCGCCGCCTCGTGCCCGGGGCGCGTTTCGTGATGCCGGTGCGGGACGGGCGCGACGTCGTGGCGTCATTGGCCAAGCGTCTTGGCGATCCAAGGGAGGCGCTCGACCGCTGGATCGGCGACAATGCGCTCGTTCTCGCCGAACAAGGACAGCCGGATGTACTGATCTATCGCTACGAGGATCTGGTCGAGGATCCGGCCAAGATCGTCGAGCGCATCTGCGGCTTTCTCAACCTGCCCTTCAGCCCGGACCTGCTCGACTATCACAGGAAGCCGCAGCAATGGTTCAAGCCGGCCGAAGTCGAACTTGAGAAGCAACATACTGCACTCCGCAACCAGCAGGTCAATCAGCCGATCTATGACGGGCGCGGACGATGGAAGACCGACCTTGGTCAGCAGGAATTGGCGGAGCTCACCGAGGGCCGTGGGAAGCCCCTGATGCAGGCTTTCGGGTACCTTTGAGCGATACGCCCGATATTTTCACTCTGGAAGCGCGCGCGGATAGCCAAACTGATCGAAGTCGCGCTCATATGCGCGATAGATGGAATCCGCCAGTTCTGGCGTGAAGTAGTCGGCAAGCCTGCGACGCGAGGAGGTGTGCAGGGGCGGCATCGCCGCGCGCCGCATATCGTCGCCTGCACCGACATGATCGAGAACCCGTTCGAAATCCTTTGCGAAAGTCTCGGTCTTGCCGATGAGGTCGAACGCAACTCCTGGAACTTCGACAATGTCGCTTTGCCTCTGCCAATGTTTGTCGATGCGCCATGTGGACGTCTTGCAGGCAAAGGCGACGAAATCTGCAAAGGACAGGCTCTTGTCAGCGCCGACAGGCAGCGCCGGATCGGCCCGTTCGCGGTGGGCCAGATAGACCTCGACCCTGCCATAGCCAGGCACAAGGGGACGGTCGCGATATTGGTCGGCCCAGCACGACAACAGCCTGGTGTAGGGATTGCGAACGAAGGTAAATCGCAAGGCTTCAGCACTTGTCGCCATGTGGTGGAACTGCACGATGCCATGGCGAGGCGCCTGCAACCGTGACGCCTTTCGGTTGTGGACCTTCCAGTTCTGGTCGCTGCGCCACCCCGACACGGTGTCGTTGCCGATCATGGCTGCAAGGTTGCTTCGAATGCGGCTGCTGGCCGCCTTCGGCGTTGCCAGGTACAGGATCTTGAGTTGCGGGACCACGTCGATCAGGTCGTCCGGCAGGTATGCGGTTGCCACGGCCCTGCGGTAGAAGGCGAGGGCTTCCGGATGCGCCCAGGCAAGAAACGGCTCCCTGACTACGTCGCGAAGGCTTTGCAGCCGTGGCCGCAACGAGCGCTCGAGGCGACGGAATGCGCCGAGCTGGGGTTTGCCCGGCACGACATTATCGGGCGAAACATGGCTGGTCGTCATCGGCAAAAACCCTCGCCTTGAAATCAGTCTACCTGTCGTGGCATAGGCCTGTAAGCAGGCAGACTGTCTTTACCGCATTGCCCTATCCAAGGCTGGCTTACGGCGCTTAATAGACTGCGAAGAAACTCCCGCCAAGTTCGAAAGCTCAATTGAGGTGGATAGAGGCATCGCGCGTCGCACGGGCTTGTCACAGCACGACCAACGCTTCCGGCCCTGGTGCAGGACAATGATCGCCTTTTGTGCTGCGATGTTTTTCCGGGGGTGGGAAGGCGTTAGACAACGCAAATGTTCCGCCAAATTTTTTACATTCAATCTCTAACTTGGCAGCGTCGACAGACTTACGCTATACGCCGCGGTGGGCACGGTAAACGGGGGACGAAACCACTCACGGATCGAGCTCGAATGTGCTGAAACGATTTCGGAAAATCAAAACAAAGGTTGGCCGAACGGTCGCCAAAAGGACCATACCGGCTTCTCCGTTTTACAAGCGATACCCGTATGGCGGCAAATTGACGATACTGACCGCCGATCGGCAAGGATTGTTTGATCCCGATCACGGATTTTTCTACAATCGCATTGCGAAGTCGGCCAACTCTACGGTCACAATAAACTTGGCCCAGCTTAAATTTCGCGAAAAGTTCCAGCTCGCCGGCGCGAAGAAACAATTGCTGCAGAGCGACACCCTGTTGCGTCCGTCGCAATTGACCGTCGATCAGGTTGATTCGATTTCGAACGTGTTCGCGTTCACGTTTGTGCGGAATCCCTACAGCCGCGTGCTGTCGGCCTATTTGGATAAGGTCGCGACGGGAAAGAAAAACATCGGTAAGCGCGGCAATATCCCGACTTTCTGTGAATTTTGTGATCTCCTGGAAGATGGCTGGCTGTATGCGGACCTCCATTGGGCTCCGCAGACATCGTCGCTTGTCATGCCCACGTCCGAGTTTGATTTTATCGGTCGTGTCGAAAATTTCGCCGAGGACTTCCAAAAGGTGTGGGATCGGATCAGTGGCGGCAGGCAAATCAGCAACACCATCCACCGCAGCCAAAGCCGAACGGATGCGACGAGCAAGGCCGACGATTACTATGATAAAAGATCGCGCGGGATCGTCTCTAGCCTCTATGCCGAGGATTTTGAGGCTTTCGGCTACTGACGGCAATGCGCGGCTTCTGCTCGGCGGCGCACAGTCTACCTCAGGAAAACGACACTCCAGTCGATCATGTGCAAATCTTCACGGCGTAGCGAGGTCAAATGGCTCTGTCTCAGCATGATCGGCAGGTCCAAGCCGAACCGACAGTGCCGATCCTGTTCGTGCGCCAGCGTTATGCGCCTTTCGGTGGAGGCGAGATCATGCTGGAAAACATCATGGCCGCGTTCGCGGCGCGTCAGCGGCCGGTGGCCGTGCTCTCCGGCGACTGGCCGCGTAATGAAGGGATAGAGTTCATCCATTGCGCCGGCCGCCGCTTTCCGCGTTCGCTGCGGGCGACGTCCTTTGCTCAAGCCGCCTGCCGCAAGATCGCCGAGATGCCACGGGCGCTGGTGCAGAGCAACGATCGCCTCCCGTGCTGCGATGTCTTCCGGGCCGGGGAGGGCGTTCATGCCGCCTATCTTGCCGAGCGGCGGCGTTTCCAGACGCGGCTTGGCAGGGCGGCAATGGCGCTGAGCCCTTTTCACCGCCAGACGCTGCGCCTCGAGCGCGCAACCTATGCCAGCCCACGGCTCAAAGCTGTCATTGCGATTTCGAAAATGGTCGCAGACGACATTGTCCGTCACTACGATTATCCGGCGGAAAATGTGCACCATATCCCCAACGGCGTGGACCTCGACCGCTTCAATCCGCAACTGCGCCAACAGCATCGGACCGCGGTCCGCGCGCGGCTCGACGTCGACGATAACAGGTCGGTCGTCCTGTTTGTCGGCTCGGGCTTTGCGCGAAAGGGGCTTCTTGCACTGATGAGGGCTGTCGCCAGGCTCGATGGCGAGCCGGAATTGTGGGTCGTCGGCCACGATTCGCGCGCCAACGCCTTCAGGCAGACTGGTGACAGGCTGGGTCTCGGCGCAAGGCTCAAGATGCTGGGGCCGCAAAAGGACATGTTGCCGTGGTACGGCGCGGCCGATATTGCCGTGCTGCCTTCCATCTATGATCCTTTCGGCACAGTGGTGATCGAGGCCATGGCCAGCGGCTTGCCCGCTGTGGTAAGCACCGGCTGCGGAGCGCGCGAGCTTGTCGAGCGGTTCGAGCCGACGCTTGTTTGCGACGCGGCCAGCGAAAGCGACCTCGCTGCAGGGCTCGCGCACGCGCTGCAGTTGTCGTCACGATTTGAGACCGCGACCCGGGTGAGAGCGGCGGCCGAGCATTATGATTTCAACCTCATGATAAAGCGAATGATGGCGCTGTATGAAAGCCTTGATCTGAAATGATTTTCGACTTTGTTGGATAGGTTAGTACCCTCAGTGCGCTAACAGGCCGGGAGCCGATGCTGCAGATACATTCGAATGACAGCGGCAGCTTTGATGCCGGAACCTTCTGACCGTGCCGGTGCTCTCGGTCGTTATCATCACCCGCAATGAGGAGGCGTCCATCGCGCGCTGCCTTCGTTCGGTGGATTTTGCCGACGAAATCGTCGTTCTAGACAATGACAGCAGCGACAGAACCAGGGACATTGCCGGTGATCTCGGAGCCAAGGTTTTGATGACCCTTGATTGGCCCGGTTTCGGCGCGCAAAAAAACCGTGCGCTTGCCGCGGCAACGGGGGATTGGATCCTTTCGCTGGATGCCGATGAGTGGGTGGAGGCGCCGCTCGGTGCGGAAATCAGAGCCGCAATCGCCGACCCAAAAGGCTATGACGGCTTCGAAATACCGAGAAGATCGCGCTTTTGCGGGCATATTGTCCGCCATGGCGGCTGGTCACCCGATCTGGTGCTCAGGCTATTTCGTCACCGCTCCGGGCGCTTCAGCGACGATACCGTGCACGAGAAAGTAGTGGTGAACGGGAAGGTCGGGCGATTGTCCCAGCCGATCGAGCACGACTCCATCGCCGACCTGGCGGATGCCCACGACAAGATTGGCCGGTACGCCGAAGCGTCCGCCGCGCGGCTGCTTGCCGAGGGCAAAAAAAGCTCGATAGGCAAGGCGGTTTTGCGCTCTGTCTGGGCTTATATGCGCAGCTATGTTTTCCGGCTGGGATTTCTGGACGGTTCCACTGGGGCGATGGTTGCCGCTTATTCCGCCAGCTACACCTATCAGAAATGGGCGCGTGTGGCATTGGGGAGCGAGGCCAATTCCACCCGAACCAGCAAGACCGAGGCCAGGACAAATCTGTGAGAAACCGGCTTGGGCGACCGCCATTGTTGCCGAGCCATCGCCAACTAGTTAGTGTACGACCGTTAAAATCGAAAGCCAGGGTAGTGAATATGACTGATGCGTTTAGGGTATTTATCGGATGGGACAGCCGTGAGCCGATCGCGTACGACGTCGCGCGCCACTCACTGCTCAAACATGCGTCGGCGCCTGTCTCCGTCATTCCGATCAAGCAGGACGAGATGCGTAGCCGCGGGCTGTACTGGCGGGAAAAAGACCCGCTCGCCTCAACGGAGTTCACCTACACGCGCTTTCTGACGCCCTTTCTCGCCGGCTACACGGGTTGGGCCCTGTTTTGCGATTGCGATTTCCTGTGGCTCGGTGACGTCGCAGGCCTGCTGAAATATACGGACTCGGACAAGGCGGTCTATTGCGTCCAGCATGACTATACGCCGAAGGCCACGACCAAGATGGATGGCGTGGTCCAGACATCCTATCCTCGGAAAAACTGGTCGTCGTTGATGCTGTTCAATTGCGCGCATCCCTCGGTCAAATCGCTCACGCCAGAGGTCGTGAACCAGGAAAGTGGCGCCTATCTTCACCGAATGCAGTGGGTTGCCGACGAAGATCTGGGCTCATTGCCGGTAGAGTGGAATTGGCTCGAAGGCTGGAACGAAAAGCCTGCTGTCGGCACACCTAAGGCGGTCCACTATACGAGCGGCGGCCCGTGGTTTGCCGAGTGGCAGAATGTCGACTATGCCGATTTGTGGATAGCAGAACGCGACGAATTCCTGGCTTCAGATCAAGCACAATCTTCTCAGAGCGCAGTTCGATAAGCGCCATCGTGTTTGGCAGGTGAGCGCTTCCGAAGTGGAATCGATTTCGTGTCGCGAAGAGCGCAGCAACCAGCCGTCAGACGCTGGGCGTCGACAACAATGCGTGGTGCCGCCTTGGGGCGGGACCGGGGGCGGATTGTGCCTAAATCTGGCGGTTCCGGCCGGATAAGATGCCGCACCAGGTAAGGATCAGCTCGCGGCAATATGATCGGTCTGGGGTCCGTCAGCTCTTTCATCGGCCTAGCCGGCACGCGAAAGTCGACCATGCCGTCATTGCGAAGACGCCTCGATCGTTTTTTGGAAAACCGCGGGCCTAAAATACCGCGGCTGCAGCTGAACCATGTCGAGCGCCTGGCGCTGGTCCGTCGCCATGGTGATTTTTCCCTTGCCTATTCGGCCGCCGTGCAGAAGGGGCTTCATTACTTCGGCGATGCCCAGGGCTACATCGCTTACGGCAGCAAAACGCGACATCATTTCGCGCTCGGTGATCCAATGGCTGCCCCGGCCGATCGGCGCGACTATATCAAACGTTTCGTCGAGGTTGCAGGCAGCCCGTGGTTCGTGCAGATCGGCGAACAGACGGCGCGCGTGCTTGCCGGGCTTGGCTATCAGGTCAACCGCCTTGGCGTCGACACCAGGCTTGTCCTGCCCGGCCACGACTTTTCCGGAAGGCGCAATGAGACAGTGCGCTATTCCGAACGTTGGCTCTTGAGGAAGGGGTTTTCCTTTGCGGAGGACAACGGGACCGTCTTCCTCGACGAGATTGCCAGGCTCTCCCAGAACTGGCGGGCAGACCGCATCGTCAAGCGCTGGGAGATGAGGTTTCTCAACAGGCCCTTTGCCGATCACCTTGGCATCGACATGCGCCGCTTCGTCCTGCACGGTCCGGATGGAGAGCTCGTTGCCTTGCTGGATTTCGATCCGCTGTTCAGTGACGGCAAGGTCATCGGCTACACCACCTCGTTCAAGCGCAAGCACATCGATGCCTCGGCGCATGCCGAGATCGGCCTGACCAAATTTGCGGTCGACCGCTTTCGCAACGAAGGTGTTTCCGTCGTTACCCTCGGCCTGTCGCCGCTGGTCGAAATCGGACCCAGCGGGTTTGTCGAAAGCGATTTCTGGCGGCGCGCATTCCAGCGCGCCTATGAATCGCCGTGGGTCAATCGCACCCGCTTCAACCTGCAGGGGCAGGCGGCCTTCAAGCGCCGGTTCCACGGTATCGAAGAGCCGACCTATCTCGCCTTTCGCAAGGGGACCTTTTTCGAGGCGCTTTCTCTGCTCCGGCTGATCAGGGCCGTCTAGTGCCTTGATGGATGGGGCTCGTCGTCTCCCAATATGGTCGACCTCTAACCGGCCAGGCTTGGTTGTTTAGGTGGGAAAGGAAGGCGCGGCGGGATGCAAAAGACCGGCTGCGAAGCGCCGGACCGTTCTTGCGGTCGTCCCCTGTCTCGCCGAGGCAATTTTGGCAGCCTGAGAACGGCTCCACGTCAGCGCCAAGGGGTCGGATTCACGGTTGCTGCAGCGTACCGCCAGGAATAACGAGGGTACCTTGGCCCGGCCTCGAGTATCTGAAGCCTATGAAGAACAAAGCAACGATGATCAAACAAATGACGATGACCGCGACGACGCTGCCAGGACGGTGTCCGGTATCTGGCGGTTGGACCATTGCCTTCCCGCATGGCTATCGCCGTTGACCTTCTTCATTCTCCAGCCGAGCATGACGACTGTCAATGGATGCAGGAGTTGCCCCCGCCGTCTGTTGCGCAAAATGTTTTCCCGTGGGTTAGTGGCGGCGCGTTGAGTTGGCCAAATGATCGATCAACCTCTCCCCGTTCACGGGAGAGGGTATCGTCCTTCGACGAACTCGCGAGGCAGGTGGGCGGCGCGGACTCAACCAATGTTACGGGAAGACCGCCGCGTATTCGCTGCGGAAATCCCCGATGACGTCGTCGACCGTCATGCTGGGGTCGCCCTGGAATGTGTACATCGTATTCCACACCGAGTTCAGCCAGTCGGTGTCGGATATGTTGAAAGGATTCTGGACGCTGAAGCCGGGCTTTTTCAGCGAGTCGAGGACGAGCTGGTTGCAGGCGTCGAGCTTGTCGGTCGGAACGTCCAGGCGCACCGGGCTTGATCCCTTGATGGAAGCGAACTCGGCGTTGATCTTGGGGTCGACGACGATACCGGCGAAGTCGAGCTCTGCCTTGAGCACGTCATCGGGCTGACCGCCGAGGATGCCGAACGCATCGACCGTCACCGATAGCGCCTTGGTGCCGGGAATGTTGATGCAGCCGAAATCCTCGCCGAGCACCTTCTTGTTGGCCTTCCACTGACCCTTCATCCAGTCGCCATGGATCTGCATGAGCGTCTTGCCCGAAATGACCGTGCTGGTCGTCTCGTTCCATTGCCGGTTCACCCAGCCCGCGTCGGCCTGGCTGGTGATCTTGCGGAACATGTCGATCGCGTCGCGCAGGCCTTTCTCGTCGAACACAGTCTTGTCAGGCGTTTCACCATAGAAGCGGTTGTAGATGTCCGGGCCGGCAACGGCAGCGACCAGGGCATGAAAGAGATAGCCGGCCTGAAACGTGTTGCCGCCCACTCCGATGAAGGTGAAGCCGGCCTGCTGGACCTTTTTCATGTCGGCGAACATATCGTCGAGCGAGGCCCATTTGGTCGGGTCGACGCCGGCCTCGGCGGCGACCTTCTTGTTGTAGTAGATCATCCCGTCGATATGGACGCCGGTCGGGATTTTGCGGATCTCGCCGTCGACCTTGATTGACTTCAAAACCGTTTCGGGAAAATTCGGCGTCGCCCCGATCTTGTCGAAATAGGCGTCGAGCGGCTCGCCCAGTCCGCGTTTGGTCAGATCGCGATAAAGGCCAGGCTCGGAGTTGATGAACAAATTGGGTGGTGTGCCGGCGACGATCAGGCTGACCAGCGGGCTGGAGCCGGCCTGCTCGTGCGGCACGGCCATCTCGGTAATCTTATTACCTTTCGCTTCGAACGCCTTGACGATCACGTTGAGCGCGCCGATCTCGCTCTCATTCGACCATGTATGGAACAGTTTGAGCTCGGTGGCGGCGGCGCTGGCGAACGGCGCGGCGCCGATCGCCAGCGCCAGTCCAAATGCGCCCAGCAGTCTCTTGGACGTCAGTCTTCTGGACATCGTTTCCTCCCTATTGATGTTAAATCCGACTCCGAGTTTCGGCGTCGAAAAGATTGAACCGGTCGGCCGGAAAGATCGCTCTGACGCTGGCGCCGTCCCGCAGCGCGCCGATCTGCGAATGGTCTACATGCACAGCCAGCAGCTCGTCGGCGGCCGCCAAGAAGGCGGTACCGTCGCTACCGGTCTTTTCGCTGTAGCGCAGCGGCAGGTCGAAGATGGCAGCCGGCTTGCCGCCATTCGGCCTGCCGATCGAGAAATGCTCCGGCCGCAAGCCGACCAGCACCTTCATGCCCGTGGCCGGCTGCCTGATGAAGGAATAGTCGGACAGGTCCATCTCGACGCCGGTCGACCGGTGGGTCGCGACGACGCGGTTGCCGGTGAGATCGATCGTCGTCTCGAAGACGTTCATCGGCTGCGAGCCGACAAAACGAGCGACGAAGAGGTTGGCCGGCCGCTCGTAGATCTCGTCCGGCGTGCCGATCTGCTGGATGACGCCGCCGTCCATTACAGCGATCCGCGTCGCCATAGTCATCGCTTCGACCTGGTCATGGGTAACGTAGACGACCGTCTTTTTGAGGTCGTGGTGGAGCTTCTTGATCTCCAGACGCATCTCGGTGCGCAGCTTGGCGTCGAGGTTGGACAACGGCTCGTCGAACAGGAACACGTCGACATTCTTCACCAGCGCGCGGCCGATGGCGACGCGCTGGCGCTGGCCGCCGGACAGTTGCGCCGGACGGCGGTCGAGCAGCGGTTCGATACGCAACAGCTGTGCGGCCCAGGCGACACGCCGCTCTATCTCGCCGCGGTCGAGCCGTTGCGCCGAGAGGCCGAACTTCAGGTTGCCGCGCACCGTTTTTGTCGGATAGAGCGCATAGGACTGGAACACCATGGCCAGGCCGCGGTCCTTGGGATCGAGATCGGTGACATCGCGGCCGCCGATGGTGATCGAGCCTGCGGTCACCTCCTGCAGGCCGGCAAGCAGGTTAAGCAATGTGGTCTTGCCGCAGCCGGACGGGCCGAGCAGCACCAGGAACTCGCCGTCATTGACGGTGAGGTCGAGATCCTCGAGCACGGTGACGCGCCCGAACTGCTTGACGATATTTTTGAATTCGACCTTCGGCACGGCTATCCCTTGATGGCTCCGGCGGTGATGCCCTGGACGAAGAATTTGCCGAGCCCGAAATAGACCACCAGCGGCGGGATGGCCGTCAGCAAAGCTGCGGCCATGTCGACATTGTAGTGGACCTCGCCGCGCTCGGTGATGACGGTGTTGGCCAGGATGACGGTCATCGGTTGGGCGCCCATGCCGCCAAAGGTGAGCCCGATCAGGAAGTCGTTCCAGACGCTGGTGATCATCAGGATCAGCACGACGATCATGATGTTGCCGGACATCGGCAGGATGATCTCGGCGAAGATGCGCCAGAAGCTACCGGAATCCATGATCGCCGCGTTGATGATCTCGGGCGGCACGTCCTTGTAGAAATTGCGGAAGATCAACGTCAGCAGCGGCATCGCCAGCACGGCGTGGATGACGGCGATCGCCCAAATGGTGCCGTAGATGCCGAGCGAGGCGGTCAGGGCGACCAACGGGATCATGATGATCTGGAACGGCACAAAGGCGCACATGAACAATACGAACAGAAAGGGGCCAGCCCAGCGGACGTTCCACAGAGCCAGCGCGTAGCCGGTGACCGACGCCAGGGCGATCGACAGGAACAGGCTCGGGAACAGAATGGCGAGCGAGATGAAGAATCCGTGCCTGACACCCTCGCACGTCATGCCCGAGCAGACTTCTGCCCAGGCCTTCCACCAGCCTTCGAATGTCCAGGTGGTCGGCAGCGAAAAGACCTCGCCGAGCGCGATCTGGTCCATTGTCTTGAAAGAGGTGACGATCACCACGTAGAGCGGGATCGAAATGAAGGCCGCGCACATGGCGAGGAACACGAGGACGGCGATCGACGCTCCCTTGATGCGGCGGCGCCTACGGGGGTAGACGCGCCCGCCGATGCGCGCGGCCGCTGATGTCTCGTAAGCGGACACGGCATTCATACGGCGGCGGCCTGGCGACGGCGGACTTGCCAGGCGGTGACCAGCATCAGCGGCAGGAAGACGGCAGCCGTGATCAACAGCATGATGACTGCTGAGGCGGACGCGTAACCGATGTTGGAACGGGTCGAATAGGCGTTGATGACGAAATAGGCCGGCGTCCAGGTTGACGTACCGGGTCCGCCATTGGTCATGGCGAGCACGATGTCGTAGGTCTTGACCACGCCGAGCGACAGCAGGATCGCGCAGGTCAGGAACGTGAACTTCAGCATCGGAATGATGATCTCGACGTAGAGCCGCCAGAAGCTCACGCCGTCGAGCTTGGCGGCGCTCCAGATTTCCGTGTTGATCGACTTCAGGCCGGCCAGCATCAGCGCCATGTAGAAGCCGAGCCCGTGCCAGATCGAGGCGAGAATGATACCGTAGATTGCCGTGGCAGGATCGGCCAGCCAGTTGAAATTGGCGCTTTCCCAGCCCAGCTGGTGCAGGAAGTTCTGGACACCGAGGGCCGGGTTGAACATCCAGCGCCAGACGATGCCGGTGACGATCAGCGACACCGCGAGCGGATAGAGAAAAATCGTCCGGAAGAAGCCTTCGCCGCGCTTTTCCTTCTCGATCATCGCGGCCAGGATGAAACCCAGCACGATGGCGAGCGCGCTGCCGATCGCCAGGACGACGACGTTCCGGAGCGAGGTCATCCAGACGCCGTCGCTGAAAAGCCGGTCATACTGGCGCGCCCAAACTGCGGGGTCGATCGCGTAGTCAGGGAAACGACGCGAACGCGTGAACGACATCCAGATCGTCCATCCGATGGCGCCGGCGAAGGCCACCAGGGTGACCGTGAGCGCAGGAATCAGCGCAAGCTGCGGCGAGACCTTGCTCCACCTGAGCGCCATTCGGGTTCCTCCCTCGAAGGCCTGCCTTAGCCGATCGCGGCTCTGGCAATTTTCATATTAGCGTTAAACCAATCATGACGATATCGCTCTGTCAACAGTGACAAGCAAATCGGGATCAAATGGCACCGGGCATTCGAGAAAACGACGCTGCAGCGCAGCAAACCCGCGCTTTGGCGGGTGAGAATTCATATTGACAAAGCGCGCGGCGGGGAGCAAAGGCGATATTAACGCTCATACGAAATTCGACCTATCGGGAGGAAAACGTCATGAAAGGGATCACCGGCTTCGGCCACGCCGCCATCAAGGTGAAGGACCTGGACGCCAGCCTCGCCTTCTATAGGGACAAGCTCGGCTTTCCCGAGATGCTGCGCCTTCACAATAAGGACGGCAGCACTTGGCTGGTGTATCTCAGGATCACGGAAGAGGTGTTCTTGGAGATATTTCCCGGCGCGGAAAACGATCGCGCTCCCGGCTGGAACGCCAACGGCGTCAATCACATGTGCCTGACGATCGATAATCTTGACAGCTTCTGCCCGGCGATCGAGGCCAACGGCATCAAGCTGACCGCACAGATCAAGGACGGGCTCGACGGCAACCGCCAGGCCTGGATCGAGGATCCTGACGGCAATCGCATCGAGCTGATGGAGATGCACGCCGATTGCCTTCAGTACAAGGGTCTGAAACGGTTGCGCGAAGAGGGATTGCTGCCGGCTTAAGTCCTCTCAGGCAACATGGCCAATGTGACGAGATCTTGCAGAGAACCCGTACCCGACTGAAGGACATCGCGGTGGCCACCGGCTACTCGGCGAACACCGTTTCGCTGGCGCTGCGCGGCAGTCTGCGAATTCCGGAGGAAACGCGCGACCGTATCCAGTCGGCCGCGCAGAGCCTGAACTATTTTCCGAACACCATCGCGCAGGCGCTGGTCAGCCGCGAGACGCGGACGATCGGGCTGGTGCTCACCGACATCATGAACCCGACGCTGACGCTGGTGTCGCGTTTCCTCGAGAGGGAGCTCGCCCAGCGTGGTTATTCCCTGATGCTGGCCGCCAGCGACCACGATTCCGCCAAGGAGTGGAGTGCGCTGAACGTGTTCCGCTCGCGGCAGGTCGACGGCATCCTCATCTATCCGACCAACCACGACCGGCTCGACCACATCCGCGCGGTGCGTCAGGTCGGATATCCCGCACTGGTGCTTGCCGATATTCCGGTTGCCGGCCTCGACGTGGTGGCGATCGACGACCGCAGCGGCGGCTACAAGGCGGTCCGGCACCTGATCGAGCGCGGCCATCGTCGCATCGCCATGCTCGACGCGGCGCAGCTGCTCGGCAACAGCGAAAAGCATGACGGCGCGTTTCGCGCCGTGACCGAGGCAGGGCTTCCCGCCGATGCGCTCGTCGTGGTCAAGCCCGGCGGCCATTCGGCGACCGACGGTTTTCAGGCGATCGGCGAGGCAATGAAGCCGAAGCAGCGGCCGACGGCGCTGTTTGCCACGACCGATTCGCTCGCCATTGGAGCGTTGCGCTGGTGTCGCGAGCAGGGCGTCTCCGTGCCCGGCGAACTGGCGATCGTCGGCTATGACAACACCGAAGCGGCGGACTTCAGCTCGGTGCCGATCACATCGATCAACTATGCCGCCGCCGAGGTCAGCAGCCATGCGGTTGAGCGGATCCTGTCGATGATCGGCAAGCCGTTACCGACGCCGATCGTGACGCTGATCGATCCGGAACTGGTGATCCGCCAATCCACCTGAGGCACGGCGCGTTCGATCGTCAGACACGACCAGCGTGGCAGCGCGATGCGCAGTGGCGGAGCGGACGTTGCTCACCCGTTTCATGCGCCCTACGTGTGCAGCGAAAAGTTTGATGTAGCTGAGGGGCTTTCAGTTGCTGCGGCAAAATCGTAAATTCGGTTACGTTTGGGTGGGCATCCTCGCCAAATTGGTCTGACAGAGACATTAAGAAGATAATGAAATGAATATGTTACGCCACAGACTTGCGGTGGCGCCGATGATGGACTGGACGGACCGGCACTGCCGGTTCTTCCATCACCAATTGACGCGCGAGGCGCTGCTCTACACCGAGATGGTGGTGGCAGATGCGGTCATCCACGGCGCACGCGAGCGGCTGCTCGGCTTCGACGACAGCGAACATCCGGTGGCGCTGCAGCTCGGCGGCGCCGATCCGGGAAAGCTGGCCGAGGCGGCGCGCATCGGCGAAGCCTTCGGCTATGATGAAATCAACCTCAATGTCGGCTGTCCGTCCGACCGCGTCCAGTCGGGCACGTTCGGCGCCTGCCTGATGAAGACGCCGGTGCTCGTCGCGGATTGCGTCGCTGCGATGAAGGCGGCGGTGAAAATACCGGTTACCGTCAAGTGCCGCATCGGCGTCGACGAGCAGGATCCGGAACCGGCACTCGATGCCTTGGCCGACGGTGTTTTCGCGGCCGGCGCCGACGCGCTGTGGGTGCACGCCCGCAAGGCCTGGCTGGAAGGTCTGAGCCCAAAAGAAAATCGCGACGTCCCACCGCTCGACTATGGCCGCGTCTATCGGCTGAAAGCCAGAAAACAAAACAAATTCATCGGCATCAATGGCGGCATTCAATCTCTTGCAGAGGCGCTGAGGCATCTCGACCATGTCGATGGCGCTATGCTCGGCCGCGCCGCCTATCACACGCCCGGGATACTGACCGGCATCGATGCCGCGTTTTACGGCGGCACGGCTGAGCCGTTCGATTTTGCCGCGCTGATCGATGCCATAGCGGATTACGCGGCACGCCATATCGAGCAGGGTGGACGCCTCGGGCATGTCACCCGGCACATGGTCGGGCTGTTTCACGGCCTGCCCGGTGCACGCCGCTATCGGCAGATCCTTTCCACCGAGGCGACAAAGCCGGGTGCCGGACCGCAGGTGCTCAAGGCGGCTTTCGCAGAAGTCGATTTCGGCAGGACCGCAGAGGCGGCCTGAGGAAAGAAGTTAATCCCGCAAAATCATGCGATCGCCACGGACGTCGAAGCCCGATAGCGAGCCGATGAAATTCATGCCGAGCAGGCTCTGGCCGAGCGTGCCGGGTGCGGCGATCATGATGGGCATGTCCTTGCGCACGATGCCGCCGATCGACAGCTCATCGGTTTTTACGGCGGCGGCGCGTGTCATGCCGTTGGCGGTAGAGATCGGTATGGTGAAGCGGAGAGCAGCCGAATTGAACCCGACCGCCAGCGCGTCCTCGGCGGTCAGCACGGTGCTGGTTGCGCCGGTGTCGACAACCGTCAGGATCGGCGTGCCGTTGATCGTGACACGCGCTTCGAAATGGCCGTTGCCGGCCTTGTCCAGGGTGACAGTGGCATGGCCTTCGTCCACGCCCAGTGCCAGCGGACTGCCGGGAACAAGGCCGGCGGTGACGCGGCTGGCGAAATCCTGCAACTCATAGCGGTACTGGTAGCCGGCGATCAGCGCCAGCACGATGGCACCCCAGGCGCCGAGGCTGCGGGCCATGGTGCCCAACGGCCTGCCCGATCTGAGCAGGCCGGCGCCGACGAGCGCCGCTAAAGCGCCAAGCCAGATCAGCTGGCTGAAATCGTAATTCTCAATGCCGAACGTGCTGCCGGCGGAATCGTTGAGCATGAGCAGGAGCACACCCGCCCCGATCGCGACGATCAGAATCCACAACAGTCGGTTCATCTCTGCGGCCGGTTCACGAGAGGGCGTCGCGTTCGCGTGCCATGCGGCTGCGACGGGTTTCCCGGCGGGGGCGTCGCTCGACCGTTTCCAGCCTTGCCGGCAGCTCGGCCATGACGCTGCGGCGGGTTTGCGGGGTCATGTCGATCCAGGCGGCGATTTCCTCGCGCGTGCGCCCGCAACCGAAACAGAAACCGGTTTTCATGTCGATCGAGCAGACCAGGATGCACGGGGATTCAATGGCCGTCATGAGGATTTCCTTGGCTAGCCTCCACATGGTGCAACGACAAAGTCAATGCAAGCCCTCCGGGGTGCGCCGCCAACAAGTGCTTTCGCGTCAATACCGCCAAGTTACGCCGAGGTTGTGCCGGCTGGCCAAGGCGGCTATGCCGCTCACCAATTCACAGGGACGATCGCCATCGACATGACCAGCGCGCTGCCTTTCGACGATTTTCGCGACCTTCTGGTGAGCCTGCCGCCGGCAGATATGGCGGCCAACGCCCGCGTGCGCCAGTTGTTTGCCAAGGCAGACAAGCCCAAAGGCTCGCTCGGCCGCATCGAGGACGTCGCCGCCTGGCTCGCCGGCTGGAGCGGCCGCGCGCCACCGGCGGTGACGCGGCCATTGGTGGCGCTCTTTGCCGGCAATCATGGCGTCACCCGCCACGGCATTTCGCCGCGCCCCGCCGCCGCCACGGCAAATGCGGTCGAGCTCTGCGCCGCCGGCGGTGCAGCGATCAACCAGATCTGCATCGCCAACGATCTCGGCTTGAAGGTGTTCGATCTGGCTCTGCACATTCCAACAGCCGACATCACCGAGGACGCGGCACTGGACGAGCGCGGTTGCGCCGCCACCATGGCCTTCGGCATGGAAGCGATTGCCGGCGGCACCGACCTGCTTTGCCTTGGCGACCTCGGCGTCGGCAATTCGACTGTCGCCGCGGCTCTTTGCGCGGCGCTGTTCGGCGGCACCGGCGCCGACTGGGTCGGCCCTGGATCGGGGGCCAACGCAGCGATGCAGAGGCGCAAGGCGGAGGTGGTCGATGCCGCGATGGCGTTTCACGGCGCGAGCCTCAAGGATCCGCTGGAAGCGCTTCGCCGGGTCGGTGGACGGGAATTCGCAGCGATCTGCGGCGCCATTCTGGCGGCGCGGATGCAGAAGATCCCGGTGCTGCTCGATGGGTTTGCGGTGACCGCGGCCGCTGCCGCCCTATATGCCGCCAACCCCGCCGCGCTCGATCATTGTCTCCTCGCAAGCCTATCGCCGGAGCCGGGCCATGCCAAGGCCGCCGAGCGCCTCGGCCTTCGCGCGCTGCTCGATCTGGGCGTCAGCCAGGGCGAGGGGGTAGGGGCGGCTCTTGCCGCTGGACTGGTCAAGGCGGCCGCGCTGACCAGCTCCGGCATGGCAGCCGCGGTCCGCGGTTAAGCATTCAGCGCCGGCGCGAAGCAACCGCCTTGGTCGGCAGCGCCGGCAGTTCCTCCATCACCCGGCTCAGCGGGAAGATGGCGATCGCCTCGGTGCCTTCGCGTAGCCTGGAATGGAGCTGGAATTCGCCGCCATGCATGGCCAGCAGGCCCTGCACGATCGGCAGGCCAAGCCCGGTGCCCTGTTCGGCGCTCTTGATGGCGATCGAGCCCTGGCCGAAGGCCGAGAGTACGATCGGGATCTCGTCTTCCGGTATGCCCGGCCCATTGTCCTTGACGGAGAGATATTGCCCGCCGCCCGCCGTCCAGCCGACGCGCACGCGGATTTCGCCGCCGGTGGCGGTGAACTTGATGGCATTGGACAAGAGGTTGAGCGCAATCTGCCGCACCGCGCGTTCGTCGGCGAACAGGCGCGGCAAGGCGTTTTCGAAATCCTGGACGATGCGGATGTCCTTGTTGCGCGCCTTCAGCTCCATCATGTGGCAGCAATCCTCGACGACGGAGAGCAGCATCATCGGCTCCTCATTGAGCTGGTAGCGACCCGCTTCGATGCGCGACAAGTCGAGGATTTCGTTGATCAGGTCGAGCAGATGCTGTCCGGAGTCATGCACGTCGCGGGCATAGTCGCGATAGGTCGGGTTGCTCATCGGGCCGAGCACCTCGTTGGCCATCACTTCGGAAAAGCCGAGAATGGCGTTGAGCGGCGTGCGCAGTTCGTGACTCATCGAGGCCAGGAAACGTGATTTCGCCAGATTTGCGTCTTCCGCCCGCCGCCGTGCCTCGTCCGACATCGATTTCGCCGTCTCCAGTTCGGCGATCAGCGCATCCTTTTCGGAGCGGAACGACAGCAGCATCAGCGAGGAACGGTTGAGCTGGCGCGCCACATAGGCGAAGAAAGGCAGCGAAGCGATCAGCAAACCTGCCATGATCACTTCGACGGGCAGCCATAGTTTCGCACTGGCATAGGCATAGATGGCGACCGGGAGGGCGAAGGTCGCCAACAGCGCACCGCGCAGGGACGATGCCAGGATCGCGGTTGCCGACATGGCGAGCAGCAGCACCACCGCCTTGGCGACCTGGAACTGATCGATTTGGCAAGTTTCGCAGCCGAGCCATGCGAACCAGGCCCAGCCAAGCCCGCAAAGAAAATGGCCGATCAGGAAATCCCTATGCGTTTCCAGCGGGTTGAGCTCGGACGCCTGAGTGACGCGTCTCGCCATGAATGCAACGATGGTGTAGCAGATGAATGTGAACAGCGCCCAGACGCCGATCTCCTTGCCGACGCCCGCGAGCAAGCCTGCGGCGGCAGTTGCCAGAACGAGCAGCGGGACGACGATCACGCCGCCGGTCATCGACAGCGCGTGGAGCTTCAACAGCTCGCGGTCGAAGTCGGGATTTCCGGCTTGCTGCGAAAGACGGTCGCGCGTCTTGCGGACCGCGCGCGCGACATCGCTGTTGCGATGGCGTTTCCTGCGGTCCACAATAAACTTGTCCGCCGTGGTCGAGCGTTGCAGGGGCATGAAGTCTTCAATTTACGCGGGCAGCAATTTCAAATCGTTAAGCTACGTTCGAATGATTAACCAACGGTTTGCCATATGAGCCGTTCGTGGTCGCGATGGCCGCGCCAGCGATACTATGCGCCGCGCCCGCGAAGCCGGTGGCGCAGGCTGATGGACTATGGGCTGACGCTCATCGTGCTTGGCCTGCTGATCCTCCTGGCGGCGCGCCTCGACCGGGTGGAGACGCGCAAGACGGAGGGCGCGGCGATTGTCAATGACGGCGATAGCATCACCCTCGGCAGCGAGCGTGTCCGCATGCGTGGCATCGATGCGCCGGAATATTCGCAGATCTGCCGCAAGGATGGTGCCGACTATCCCTGCGGCAAGCTCGCGCGGCAGTCCCTGGTGCGGTTGATTGCCGGCAAAGCGGTTTCCTGCAGCGGCTGGCAGCGCGACCGCTACGGCAGGCTGCTCGGCGATTGCAAGGTCGGCGGCAAGGATCTCAACCGCGCTCAGGTCGAGGCCGGCTGGGCGGTCGCTTTTGGCGACTTCGAGACCGAGGAAACCGCTGCGCGCGCAGGCAAGGCCGGCATCTGGGCCGGAACTTTCGACGAGCCGAAGAACTGGCGCGAGAGCCACGGGCACGAGCTGGTCGAAAGAAAACACGGGACCTTGGCGTCGATCGGCGACGCCCTGCGGGAGATTTTTCGCTTCTGGTGAGCTGCGCCTATAATTCGTCGTACGGACGAGGAGGATAGAGATGAAGCTGTTCGACGGCGGGCGCGCGCCCAATCCACGTCGGGTTCGGATTTTCCTGGCTGAAAAGGGAGTTGAAGTTCCGCTGGTGCCGGTCGACATGGGTGCGCTGGAGCACAAAGAGCAGCCGGTCAGCTCGCGCAATCCGCTGAAGCGTCTGCCGGTGCTCGAACTCGACGATGGCACCATCATCACCGAGTCCGTCGCAATCTGCCGTTACTTCGAGGAACTGCACCCCGAGCCGGCTTTGTTCGGGCGTGGTGCGCTGGGCAAGGCAATCGTCGAGATGTGGCAAAGGCGCGTGGAGTTCAATCTGTTCGGCTGCGTCTCCGCGGCGTTCCGGCATATCCATCCCGCAATGAGGGAATGGGAGATCCCGCAAATCCCCGAATGGGGCGAGGCCAACAAGCCGAAGGCGATCGAATTCCTGAGATTTCTGGACACTGAGCTCGCCGGCAGGGAATTCGTCGCCGGCGATACCTATTCGATCGCCGACATCACCGGGCTGGTCGCCATCGACTTCATGAAGCCGGCTCGCATCAAGGTACCCGAAGAGTGCACCAACGTGCTGCGCTGGTATCGGGCAATCTCAAGCCGGCCGAGTGCCGCCGCCTGACAATGAGTTCCGAATGAGCGAAGAGTTGGAAGCCTTGGCAGCGAGGGTACGCGCCTGCCGCATCTGCGTCGATAAGCCGGCCGGCAGGCCATTGCCGCACCAGCCGCGTCCGGTGCTCAGGCCATCTTCGAGCGCCCGCATCCTGATCGCCAGCCAGGCGCCGGGTACCAAGGTCCACGTGTCAGGCATGCCGTTCACCGACGCCTCCGGCGACCGGCTGCGAAGCTGGCTCGGCGTCGGCAGCGAGGAATTCTATGACACGGACAAGTTTGCCATTGTGCCGATGGGCTTTTGCTTTCCGGGTCAGGACGCCAAGGGCGCCGACCTGCCGCCGCGCCGCGAATGTGCGCCGGCCTGGCGCGTATCGCTGATGGCGCTGATGCCGCAAGTCGATCTGGTGCTGACGATCGGCATCTACGCGCAAAGCTGGCATATGGGCGCGGCGCGCCGTCCCTCGCTGACAGAAACAGTCTTGGACTGGCGCGCCATCTGGGCGGCACCGACTGACCCGAAAGTCCTGCCGCTGCCGCACCCGTCCTGGCGCAACACCGGCTGGCTGAAGCGCAATCCATGGTTTGAAATGGATTTGCTGCCATTTCTAAGATCGGAAATCCGCTATCGCATCGGCTAGGCATTCAGCAAGAAATCACTCGCTTTCGCGCTATTCGACAGAATTTCTTTCTTGTAAAAGGCCATGACAAGAGGGAATATGGTAATCTATTCCTCGAAGCGCGCAGCGCATGAGGGGACGCGCTTTAAATTCTTGTTTTTATGCATATCGTTGTGCCAAAGCCGCTGCGCACTTTGGACGACTTGCATCAGGGGGAGCACCCAATGGACCGCCTCGATAGAAAAATCCTCCGCCTCCTGCAGGAGGATGCGACGCTTGCGGTCGCCGACGTCGCCAAGAAGGTCGGCCTGTCGACGACGCCGTGCTGGCGGCGCATCCAGAAGCTCGAGGAAGAGGGCGTCATCAAGCGGCGCGTCGCCATCCTCGACCATGAAAAGGTCAATGTGCGGGTCACGGTGTTTGTGTCGATCCGCACCAATTCGCACAGCCATGAATGGCTGCGGCGCTTTTCGGAGGTCATCCAGGAATTTCCCGAAGTGGTCGAATTCTACCGCATGAGCGGCGATGTCGACTATCTCTTGCGCGTCGTGGTGCCCGACATCGCCGCCTACGACGCCTTCTACAAGCGGCTGATCGCCAAGATCGAGATCCGCGACGTGTCGTCTTCCTTCGCCATGGAGCAGATCAAATACACCACCGAGATGCCGCTGGATTACATGGTGCTCGACAAGGAGTCCGGCGCCAACGCCGCTTGAGATTCTTCTGCTTAGTTCTTCTTTTTGTTGAGGAAAGTCCAGGGCGAGTTGACCGGCAGCGTGATCGTGTCCGGCACGGTGTCGACGTTGACCACCTCGGCCTTGCGCACAGTGTAGCCCGACTGGATGACACTGACGCCGTCAAGGATGAAAAGCTGGCTCTTCTCCATGCCTGGCTCTAGTGCGCCAGTTATCGAAACCGGCTGGTAGGCCTCGGACATCCGGTAGGGTTGCGCAGGCGTAACGAGGACGATCTGGTTGGGCGGTGGCGTCGGCATATGGCTGCAGGCCCCTGTCCAGGGCACCAGCAGGAATTGATAGACGAGATCACCGTCGCGATCGACCGGCAGTGCGTAGCCCGCGAGCTGCACGGTCTGGTCCTGCAAATCGTGAGAGAGCGTTTCGCCATGATCCGGCATTTTGGCCGCGATCATTGGCAGTCCGACGCTTTCGGCGGCTGCCTGGGTCGCTGGGCGCAGATCCTTCCAGAAAATGTGCATGGTCCCAGCGGAAGCGCTTGCCGCGATGGCGGACGCCAACAAGGCAGTCGCCAAGACCGCGCCTGATTTAAAACGGTTGCTCATCGCTGCTCCGCTGTTGAGCCTTGATCTGCGGACATCAAGTAAAGCTGCCGCTGTCCACTGGTCAACGCTCAAGCCGCATCACATGCCGGCGCGAGCCGGCTATGCCAATCTCGCGAAAGCCACGGGCGACGAACATGCCGCGAAACCCCATGAAGCTGTAGCTCGGCGAAGCATCGTCGACCGGATAGGCCTCGATCATCCTGGCGCCTTTGGCAACGGCGTGATCGATGGCCGCGTCGAGCAATGCGCTTGCCAGCCCGCCACCGCGCAGCGCTCTCGGTACATAGAAGCAGACGATCGACCAGATGCCCATCTCGCTATCGTCCTGCTGCCGCGACAGCCTGCGGTAGGTCTCGCGCGGCGCGACCGAGCACCAGCCGACGGTCCGGCCATCGATCTGGGCGACAATGCCGACCGGCGTGCCAGCCTCGATCAGCGCCATCATCGCGCGTTTCTTCTCGTCGTTCTCGACATGCTCGCGGCGGTCGAGGTTGCGCCAGGCCATGCACCAGCAATATTTCGGCCCGCCGGGTTGCTCGAACAGGTTTTCGAAATCAGCGCGCGTCGATTGCGTCACCTCCGTGAAGCGCACTTTGCTCAGGTCAAGCTTTTCTGGCGGCGAGCCGTTCGAGCGTCTTGGCATCGGAAAGTTCCTTCACGGCGTCCTTGCCGATCCAGCGCGCAGTCCTGTCTGTCGAGGCCGCTAGTTTTTGCGCCAGGGCAAGGGCAGGGCCGTGCAAATTCATCGATCGTTTGCCGATCGAACGAAGCGCCCAGTTCACCGCCTTCTTCACAAAATTGCGGCCGTCGGTCGCATGCGCTTCGATGATCGACAGGAATTCGAGGAAGGTCGCCTCGGGTTCCTTCTTCCGGTGGACCACCGACCAAGCCATCATCGCAAACGCCGTGCGCCGAACGAATTCCCGTTCGTCGACCGCGAATTCGGCGATCAGTTCCCTCCAGCAATCCGTATCGACAAAGAGATCGGAGACCCCGTCGACGATATCCCACGAGTCGAAAGTCGCCGCCCATCGTCTTGCATCCGCGGCGGAGAACCGCTCTGGATCGGCGGTCACGGAGGCGATGAACTGCGCCTCCATGATGCCTGTCTGCCAAAGCTCGAAGGCACGGTCATGGTTGCGCTTGATCTTCTTGGCAATCTGCCGCTGCACGCCATGCGAGATACCGAGCGCACGTTCGATCTTGATGCCGTAGCGCAGCATGCCAAGGCGATTTTCCTCCGAGGCGATCGAGCGCAGATGAGCGACGATTTCGTCGGCGCTGGATTGAGGCGAAAGCTCGGCCACGGTGAAATCCTATTTCTCCAGCCGCGCCAGCAGCGAGGACGTGTCCCAGCGCTTGCCGCCCATCGCCTGCACGTCCTTGTAAAACTGGTCGACAAGTGCCGTCACCGGCAGTTTGGCGCCGTTGCGGTCGGCCTCGGCGAGGCAGATGCCAAGATCCTTGCGCATCCAGTCGACGGCGAAGCCGAAATCATATTTGCCGGCATTCATCGTCTTGTGGCGGTTCTCCATCTGCCAGGAACCGGCCGCGCCCTTGGAAATCACCTCGATCACCTTTTCGATGTCGAGCCCGGCCTGCTTGCCGAAATGGATACCTTCGGCCAGTCCCTGAACGAGGCCGGCGATGCAGATCTGGTTGATCATCTTGGTGAGCTGGCCAGCCCCTGCCGGTCCCATCAACCCGACCATGCGGGCATAAGCATCTATGACCGGCTTGGCCCTGTCGAAGGCGTCTGGCTCGCCGCCGACCATCACGGTCAGCACGCCGTTCTCAGCGCCTGCCTGACCGCCGGAGACCGGAGCGTCGAGGGACGAAAACCCGAGCGCTTGCGCCTGCTGCGCCAGTTCGCGCGCGACCTCGGCCGATGCCGTGGTGTTGTCGACGAAGATGGCGCCCTTCTTCACTGAATTGAAGGCGCCTCCGGCGCCGGTCGTCACCGAGCGCAGATCGTCGTCATTGCCGACGCAGGAAAAAACGAAGTCCTTGCCCTCGGCCGCCTCTGCCGGCGTCACGGCGAAGCTGCCGCCATGCTGGGCAACCCACTGCTCGGCCTTGGCCCTGGTGCGGTTGTAGACAGTGACGTCGTGACCGCCCTTGTTCTTGAGATGCCCGGCCATCGGATAACCCATGACGCCAAGACCGAGAAATGCCACCGAAGCCATGTTTTCGAATCCCTTAGAAACCTGCTTTGCGGCCTTCTTATCGGATCAGGCAAGGGGATGGGAGTCAGCGGTGCAGATGGATGGTGATACGCCGTTCGATCCACTCGACGCCGTGGCGCAATGTTTCGACGATGACCAGATAGATGATCGCCGCCCAGATATACGACTGAAAGTCGAAGGTGCGCGCATAAGTGAGCCGGGTGATGCCCATCAAATCGTAGACCGTGATGATGGCGACGATTGCCGAGCCCTTGATCATCAGGATGATCTCGTTGCCATAAGGGCGCAGCGCCACAATCAGCGCCTGCGGCAGGATGATTTTCCACATCGTCTGCAGTTTGTGCAGGCCGAGCGAGGCGGCACCTTCCCATTGGCCCCTTGGCACGCTCTCGATCGCGCCACGCAAAATCTCGGCCTGGTAGGCGGCCGTATTCAGCGAAAAGGCGAAGATCGCGCAGTTGAACGCTTCGCGGAAGAAGCCCCACAGGCCGACCATCTCGAGCTCCGGTCGGAAGGAGCCGACCCCGTAGTAGACCAGGAAGGTCTGCGCCAACAGCGGCGTGCCGCGAAAGAAATAGACATAGGCATAGGCGAACCCCGAAAGGATCGGATTGTTCGACATACGTGCATAGGCGATCGGCACCGACAGGATCGCACCAAGCACAATCGAGATGGCAACCAGCAGCAGGGTGATGCCAAGGCCGGATATGTAGCCGGGTGCATATTTCTGGAAGAACTCCGGGTTCCACGCAGTGACCAGGTAGACGACCACGCCAATGCCGAGAGCGATCCACAGGCCGACCAGGACATGGCCGAGGATGCGTTGGCGCGACCAGCCGCGTGCGGGCGGCGGCGGCCGGTCAACCTTCAGCGTGTCGGTGGCCAGGCTCATCTCTTGACCTCGCTGCCGCCAACCGCTCGTTCGATCGCATTGATGCCGAAGGAGGAGACGATCGCTAGCAGGAGATAGATCAGGCCGGCAAAACCGTAAAACAGGAAGGCGTGCTTGGTGACGCGAGCGGCAACCCCGCTCTGCCGGAGGATCTCGTTGAGGCCGACGGCCGAGACGAGCGCGGTGTCCTTGAGCAGGATCAGCCAAAGATTGGCAAGTCCGGGCAATGCGATGCGGATTAACTGCGGCAGTACGATCAGCCGCATCGTCTGGCCGCTGGACAGGCCAACCGAATAGCCTCCCTCATATTGCCCTTTTGGAATCGCGCGGAAGGCGGATAAAAACACCTCGCTGGAATAAGAGGAGAAGATGAAGCACAGCGCGATCATCCCGGCGACGAAGCTGTTGACGTCGGCCGATGTCCCGGGGCTCACCAGCCGGACAATGTATTGCAGGATTAATGGGATGCCGAAGAAGATCAGAAACAGCGTGAGCAGCTCGGGTATTCCGCGAAAGATCGTGGTGTAGATGTTCCCGGCCAGTCTCAGCGACGGCTCTTCCGACTGTTTGGCCAGCGCCACGAAAAAGCCGAGCGTCAGCCCGAAGGGCAGCGTGGCCAGCGCAAGACATACTGTGACAAACACACCCGCGGCGATGTCGTCGAGCCAGCCTTCGGGTCCCCAACTGAGAAGCGTCAGTGCGCTCTGCATCCGCCTGCCTGTTCTCCTTAAGGCTCGTTGAGACCCGTACCGCATCACCCCTCGTGCGCGGCATCCTTATAAGAACGGCGGGAATCTCCCGCCGTTCACGTTGTCCTATGTCGGTCGATCAGGACTCGCCGCCGTAAACGTCATATTTGAAGTATTTGTCGTTGATTTCCTTGTACTTTCCGTTTGCGCGGATCGCGTCGATCGCCGCATTGAACTGGTTGACCAGGTCGGTCTCGCCTTTGCGCACGGCAATGCCGGCGCCCGGACCGTGGATTTCGATGACGGGCTTGATTGTGCCGACCAGCTTGCAGCAGGCGCCGTCCGGCGAATCCAGCCATTGCTGCAGCACGACGATGTCGTCATTGGCGGCATCGAGCCGGCCATTGGCCAGATCGAGCTGGTATTCCTGCGCGGTCGGATACGGCTTGACGGTGCTGTCGGTGTAAGTCTTGGTCGAATAGTTGAAATGCGTGGTGGATGCCTGCACGCCGATCGTCTTGCCGGCCAAATCTTCCTTGGTGACACCCTTGATATCAGTGTCCTTAGGCGCGGCGATTGCCGGCGGCGTATTGTAATATTTGTGGGTGAAGTCGACCTTCTCGGCGCGTTCCGGGGTGATCGACATAGACGCGACAATGGCGTCGAACTTGCCTGCCTGAAGGGCTGGAATGATGCCGTCCCAGTCCTGCGCGACAAAAGTGCACTTCACCTTCATCTCGTCGCACAGTGCCTTGGCGATATCGATATCGAAGCCCACGAGCTGGCCGTCGGCGGTGAGGTTGTTGAATGGCGGATACGCTCCTTCGGTGCCGATCCTCAAGGTTTTTTCCTGGGCCTGGGCAACGCCAAGCGTCAGCAGCGCAGCCGATGCGGCGAGCGCGATACGCAGTGCAATACGCATAATGGTCCTCTCTGTTGGTCCCGGCCGTCGTTCCCGAACGGCTCTGTGGGCGGTGCTTTTGACCGCCCGCTGGCGCGATACTCCCATTCTTTCCCAAGAAAAAGCAACTGCAAAACCGCCGCTTGAGGGAAGGTCATGTTCAGAAAACGGTGACGCTGGGTCAAACGCCTAAATGGAGAGAAAGTGGCGGGAAGCTCCCCGCGGCCGCAATCTCAGCGCGTCAGGCCGGTGGCGCGTTCGATGAAGTCGGCTATCGAATTCGTGTCGTCGAGATCGAAGACCGGCAAGCCTTCGCCGACAATGGGAAAGTCGGAGGCGACGGCGATAATGTGTGGATCGCCTGCCGAGAGCGGTGTCCGGTCCTTGGCCTCGAGCCGTCGCGTCTCGATTTTCTTGTGCGCCTCGCGCTTGTAGCCCTCGACCAGCACGATGTCGGAGGGTGCCAGCCGTGACAGGATCGCCTCCAGCGTCGGCTCGTCCTCGCCACGCAATTCGTGCATCAGCGCCCAGCGCCTGCCCGACACGATCGCCACCTCCATCGCTCCCGCCTGGCGGTGGCGAAAGCTATCCGCTCCAGGTTTGTCGATGTCGAAATCATGATGGGCGTGTTTTACAGTCGACACTTTCCAGCTGCGCCGGACGAGTTCGGCTACCAGCTTTTCGGTCAATGTCGTCTTGCCGGAGTTCTTCCAGCCAGTGATACCGAAGATACGTCTGTTCATGGCTCGATGCTCTGCAACAGATGCGCGGCCCGGGCAAGGTCGTCGGGAGTGTTGATGTTGAAGAAGGGATCGATCTCGGCCCCTCTGGATTTCAGGATGGGAAAATCCACTTCGACAAAACCGTGCCGGTCGATGAACGCCGAAACGCGCCGGTTGTCTTCCTCGACGAGAAATTGGCGCAAGGCCTGGTCGAGCCCCAGCGGCCAGAGCGCAAACGTCGGATGCCGTTTGCCGCCGGAACAGGCAACGGCGATCGAGCCCGGGCGTGCATAGGCTGCCGCGAGCAGCCGCTCGACCATATCCTTGGGCAGGAAAGGCGTATCGCCTGCAGCCGTGACCAGCGCCTGGCAAGTGGTGTCGGAAGCCCATTCGAGGCCGGTCAGGATCCCGGCAAGCGGCCCGGCATAACCCTTGACGGTGTCGGCAAGCACGGGAAGCCCCGTCGCGGCAAACCGTGCCGGATCGCCATTGGCGTTGAGCGCCAGCGGGCCGACCTGCGGGCCAAGGCGCGAAACGACACGGTCGAGCAGGGTCCCATCGCCAAGCGCAAGCAGCGTCTTGTCGCCGCCGCCCATCCGGCTCGACCGGCCGCCGGCCAGAATGATCCCTGCGATATCTCGGCCCATCGTTTGCTGCTAGACCCTATGACCAAAATCAAGTTTTCAAATCAGACGGTCGTCAACGGTCGCGCCTATATGCCGTCCGGCGCCATGTCCGGTCCAGCGCTTTCGGCAGCCGTCTTTTGCCGGCCGACGATCCGTTCGCGGTAGAGCGCATAGAGGCCTGAGGCGATGATGATCGTGGCACCGACGATCATCGGCAGATCGGGGACATCGCCGAAGATCGTGAAGCCAAGCAGGATCGACCAGAGCAGGGCGGTGTAGCGGAACGGCGCGATGAAGGAGATATCGCCCACCCGCATGGCCGTGATGATGAACTGGTAGCCGATGAGCACAAGCACCGCCGCCAGCGCTAGGAACGCCGTGCTTTTTCCTGTCATCGGCGTCCAGCCGCCCATCGGCGAAAGCAGCGCCGCGCCCAGAACGGTCATGGCAAGTGCGGTGGCGGTCGACACCAGCAATGTCGGAATTGCCTGCGGTATCCGCTTGGTGGCGAGATCGCGCACCGCACAGCATGCGACGCTGGCCAGCGCCAGCAGAGAAAAGACGCTGAACCCTTCGAAGCCCGGCCGCACGATGATCAGCACGCCGGCAAAACCGACGGCAATGGCCAGCCAGCGCCGCCAGCCGACGCCCTCGTTGAATACAAGCGCGGCGCCCATCGTCACCGCCAGCGGCAGCGCCTGCAGCACGGCGGAGACATTGGCGATCGGAAGATGTGCCAGAGCAACCAGGAACGACACCGTGGCGCCGGCCTCGCTGGCGACGCGCAGCGCAACTGTCGGCTGCAGCATCGAGCCAGGCCGGGCAAGCGCGCCGCGTTGCCACGCAAGCAGGGCAACGAAAAGCGAAGCGAAGGCGCCGCGGATCAGCATGACCTGCGCCATGTTCATCGATTCCGACGAGAATTTGGTGATTGCATCGTTGAGGGTGAAACCAATCATGGCCACCATCATGAACAACGCGCCGCGCAGATTTGGCGAAAGAGGCAAGGCGATTACCGGGTGAGTCCTGCAGCAAGCGTCTAGCAGGCACCCGCAAAACAGCAACGTCAAAGGGCTGGGCCACAGCCTTTCTGTGGCCCGTGACATCTACCTCGCAAGAGCGGCAGGCTTATTTGCGCGTCAGCACCTCGGTGCCGTTGCCTTCCTTGCCGGCAATCGTCCACAGGCCATGCAGCGAGCCGTCTTCCTGCACCTTGTAGACGACAAGGCCAACCGCCTTGCCCATGACATAGCCGGCGGAGAAGGCATCGTCGTTGCGCATGCAGATGCCGTCCGAGGACGAGCCGCCTGTCTCCCAATGGATCGTGCAGGTAGTCTCGCTGGTCAGCGTGATCGTCGCGTCGCCACCATAGGACGATCCATCGAAGTTGGTGCCGGCCACGGCATAGGTGCCGCCGATCGACTGGGCCGCCGCGGGCAGGGCCGCGAAGCTGAGCAATGCAACAGAAAGAATGAGTTTGTGCATATCGTATTCCCCCACTGGGCGAAGAACCGCTCCAGAGCAGAGGCTAGGCCCGAACGGGCTTGCGGTAAATCCGGTAACCGTTTGCGGACAAGACCTTTTCTGGGTGTGATCCCGAAATGTGCCGTTCCAAAGGATGGGTTCGGAGGGCAAATTGATCACACTGCGGCTCGAGGAAAATTTTTCGACGAGATCAAATTTGCTCGGCAAGATTCACCAAATTGGTCATTGTAGGCTTCTGATCTTGTCTGGGGAGGTGGTCCATGATGAATGCACGAGGCAATGCGGACATGCTTGGCACAGGCAGCAGGCGGCACGTTTCGTCGGCTTTCCGGTTCTCTTCTGCACTGGCGGTTATCCTCATGGCGATGGCGCCTGCCTTCGCCGAGAACGGCGCTTCGGCGTCGGCAGTCGAACGGATGTCCACGCCGGGTCACGAAGCGGATGAACTCGCTCGCCGCGTCGGGAAATGGTCCGTCGTCAACACGATCTGGCCAACGCCCGGCGCCCAGCCGATTGTGATGACCGGGCTGGTGGCCGAGCGTACGATGATCGGCCCCTTCATGCAGGAGGTGATGCGACCGGCGCCCGGGTCGAAAATCCCAGACTTCCAGCGGATAGCCTATTTGAGCTATGACCGGGTGGAGGGCCGCTGGAAGTATGTCTCGATGGATACCCGTTTCCCGGCAGGGATCATGCCCGCCTGGAGTTTTGGTGGCGAGGAGGACGGCAAGATTTCGCTGCTTTTCGAGCCGCTTGGTTTCGTCGGCTTCGGGCCCGAGGTCGAAGGGCGGTTCACTGCCTCCGATTTCGTCATTTCCAGGGACGGCGACAATCACGAAGTGGCCGAGCAGCATTTCCTCCAGGCCAATGGCAGCGGCAAGAAATGGCTTGCCGTACGATACGACTACACGCGTCAACCGTGACTCGTTAGCAAAAACAACGGGTTGCGAATATGTTCCGAGGTCGCCGGATGCTCACGGTCCCCTGAGGCTGCCGGCGATCGCTCCGATAAGCGGGTCGTATTTCGATTTCAAGGCTGGCGGATAGTCGATCCAGACCGTACGGATGACACCGTCTTTTCCGAACAGGCGGCGTTCGTAGAAGATGTTCTCGCCTTTGATGCCCGACAGCACCGCCCAGTCCTTGCCGGTCTTGCTGTAGGTAATCTTGTAGCCAGGTTCCTTGCTGCCCCTCTGGGCGGAGACGAAGGCTGTCGGAGTTTCATCATCGATATTGAGGATGCCTGAACAGATCAGGCTGGCGCCATCAGCGGTGAGCCATTGTTGTCCATCGCCATTGTCCGGCTCAGGCTGGCGAAGAGTGAAGATCTCATCCGGAAAGGTGCAGACGGTACCGAAGCGCTCGTTCGTATAGGTGAGTGGCGCGGCAACTGCCATGGTCCCCGCCATCACTCCGAAAAACGTCGGGATTGCAAAAAGCCGCTGCATGAGCCTTGCCTCGAAGCCGATGCCAAGGCGATTATTCTTGCACGAAATCGGTGAAAAATCAGCCGCCGGTGACGCTCATATGCCGCGACACCGATGGGCGGTTGGTGCGGCGATCAATGATGAAGTCGTGGCCTTTCGGCTTGCGGCCGATTGCTTCGTCGATGGCGTCGGCGACCAGCTCGTTGCCTTCGGACGCACGCAGTGGTGCGCGCAGGTCGGCTGCATCTTCCTGGCCGAGGCACATGTAAAGCGTGCCGGTGCAGGTCAGCCGGACCCGGTTGCAGCTTTCGCAGAAATTATGCGTCATCGGCGTGATGAAGCCGAGCCGCCCGCCGGTCTCGGCGACGTGGACATAGCGGGCCGGGCCACCGGTCTTATAGGGAATATCGCTCAGCGTGAACTGGCGCTCGAGTGCTGCGCGCAGCAGCGACAGCGGCAAATACTGGTCGGTGCGGTCGGCGTCGATCTCGCCCATCGGCATTGTTTCGATGACCGTCAGATCCATGCCGCGGCCATGCGCCCAGCGTAGCATTTCCGGCAATTCGGCATCATTGAAGTCCTTCAAGGCCACCGCATTGAGTTTTACCTTCAGCCCCGCCGCCTGCGCCGCGTCGATGCCGTCCATGACCTTATCCAGATTGCCCCAGCGGGTGATCTGGCGGAATTTGTCGGCATCGAGGGTGTCGAGCGAGACGTTGATGCGTTTGACGCCGCAGTCGGCGAGCTCGGCGGCAAAGCGTGAAAGCTGCGATCCGTTGGTGGTCAGCGTCAGCTCTTCCAGCGCACCGCTCTCGAGATGCCGCGAAAGCTGGCGCACCAGATGCATGATGTTCTTGCGCACCAGCGGCTCACCGCCGGTGAGGCGGAGCTTGCGCACGCCCTTTTCGATGAAGACCGTGCAAAGCCGGTCGAGCTCTTCCAGCGACAGCAGGTCCTTCTTGGGCAGGAACGTCATGTCCTCGGCCATGCAATAGGTGCAGCGGAAATCGCAGCGGTCGGTGACCGACACGCGCAGGTAGGTGATCGTGCGACCGAAAGGATCGATCATATCCATGCTTATGCACTTCCCGTGGCCGTGAACGGCTTCGTTATATATGGCTATGTGATGCGAGCCAACTTGCCATTCAAGATAGAAGCTCGCGATCTGCGGTAACATCCCGACGCCGACAGATCATGTCGGAAGTTCTGAAACGGCCTTTTCCCTCAACGCGAAGCGGCGTAGGGAAGGCTGTCTTCCGCAGGATCCACCAGCATGACAGCGCCAAAGGAACTCAGGGTCTCGAAGGACCGCAAGCTGCTTTCCGTCACCTTTCCGGGCCATCAGCCGTTCGAATTGCCAGCCGAGCTGCTGCGTGTTGCCTCGCCGTCGGCCGAGGTGCAGGGCCATTCGCCCGAACAGCGCGTCACCGTTCCCGGCAAGCGCAATGTAGCGATCCTTAAGATCGAGCCGGTCGGCAACTATGCCGTGCGCATCACCTTCGACGATTTCCACGACACCGGCATCTTCACCTGGAATTACCTGCATACGCTGGGTCATGAGAAGGATGCACGCTGGGCCGCCTATCTCGCCGAGCTGGAAGAGAAGGGGCTGAGCCGCGACCGCTGACTGATTTCGCGGGACGCTCCGGTCAACGCAGCATCGCCAGTATCTCGCTGGTGTCGTGATAAAACGGCGTGCCTTCGATCAGCCGGTCATCCTTGAAGCGCAAGACTTCGGCAAACGGCTGCTTGATGGTTGCACCATTGGCCCGCGATGTCAGCGAAAGCGTGCAGCTCATGAACACCATGTCATCGTTTTGGGCGACCTGGAGGTCCTCCACCGCCACGTCGCTCCAGATTTCCCGCATCTTGCGGAAAAGGGCGCCAACGCCGTCGAGGCCGTTCCAGTCACCGGCATAGGGCAGGGAGCGAGGCTCATGCACGACAATCTCGACATGAAATGCGCTGGCAAGCATATCGAGGCTCTCCGAGCCTGATTGCAGGAAACGCATTTCAACATTGAACATGTTTTCAATAAGTTCCATGGCGGTGCGTCGCCGGCCGAGCGGTTTCTCCATTTTTGACCTCCGTTTCTGTCAGCACGAAAGCGGTTTGCGCTTGTTCGCGGTCCCTCGACACCCGTTTCCTGATGACGGACAAACGGGCATCGTGTCGTGAAAATGTCATGCGTCTGGAGTAGCGCCGGCAAAGGTTGGAGACGAAAACATGTCCATGATCACCAGCGTCGAACAACTCGAAGCGCTCTATGGCCTGCCCGGCGAGGCGTCGGTGGTCAAGGAACTCGACCAGCTGATTCCTGAATACGCTGCTTTCATCGAAGCTTCGCCGTTTGCTGCGCTCGCAACCTGCGGGCCTGAAGGGCTGGACTGCTCGCCGCGCGGCGATCTCGCCGGCTTCGTCCGCATCCACGATCCGAAAACGCTGATGATGCCGGACCGGCGCGGTAACAACCGTGCCGATTCGCTAAGGAACATCCTTCGCGATCCGCGCGTCGCGCTTCTGTTCCTGGTGCCGGGTTCCGGCACGACGCTGCGCGTCAATGGACGCGCCCACATCACCACCGATCCCGCGCTCTGCGCCTCGTTCGCAGTCGAGGGCAAGCCGGTGCGCTCGGTGACGGTCGTCGAGGTCGATGCGGTCTATTTCCAGTGCGCCCGCGCCATCCACCGGTCGGATCTGTGGAATCCGGCAAGGCATGTCGACCCAAGATCGCTGCCGACCCCCGGACAGATCCTGGAGATCACCAGCCGCAAGAACATCGACGGCGAGGTCTACGACAGGGAATGGCCGGAGCGCGCGAAAAAATCCATGTGGTGAAGAAATTTGGTGGTGAGGGAATTTGGTGGTGAGGCACTGGGCCGTCAGGCGGTCTTCAACACCTCGGCAACCTTGCGCATCTGTTCGCCGATCATGTCGCATTGTTCCGGCGTCGACTGGCTCATCGCCTTTTCGATCAGCGTCATGTGGACCTTCAGCGCCTGCATAAGCAGTGCCTCGCCTGCCTCAGTCAACATCAGCCGCAGCACGCGCTTGTCCTTCTCGTCGCCCTCGCGGCGCAGTAGGCCGCGGGTCTCCAACTGCGGCAAAAGCATGGTGATGTTGGAGCGGCCGACCAGCAGGCGGCGAGCGAGGTCGTGCTGCGACATGCCGGGATGGCGGTAGAGGTTCATCAGCACGTCGAGCTGCGCCGGCTTCAGGTCGAGCGGCGCCAGCTTCACCGCCAAGGTGCGTTCCACCACGTGGCAGGCGCGCGCCACCGCAACCCAGTTGCGAAAACGCGGGTTGTCCCAGGGCAGGTCTTGCTTAATGTTCATGTTTGAACTATTATGTTCATGCTTGAACCAATGGATGGATCGCCACTATGGCATCATTTGGACTGAAGGTCATCCGCGGCACGTTCGGCGTGGCCGAGCATGTGGCGCCGCGACTCACCGGGCGCGCTGCATTCGAGCTGTTCTGCCGCACGCCGCACGAAAAGAGCTTGAGCCATGGTGAGCGCCGCGCAATCGATCGCGCCGCCGATTTCATGACCGAAGCGCGCCATCACCGGCTAAAGACCAGAACCGGCTGCGTCATGGTGCATGAATTCCGGCCCGAGCCGGGCAGGGCGGCTGCAGGCACCGTGCTCGTCATCCATGGCTGGCGTTCGCGTACCGAATACATGCGCACATTGATCGAAGCCTATCGCGATGCCGGCTACAAGGTGGTCTCGCTCGATTTGCCGGGCCACGGCCAGTCGCAGGGCCGCCGGCTGACCCTTGTCAGTGCGGTCGATGCAGCACGGGTTGCCGGCGAATGGTTCGGCCCATTTGCCGCCATCGCCGGCCATTCCTTTGGTGGTGCCGTCGCCGCCAATGCCGTCGCCGGTTCAATCAGAAATATCCCGCCGTTGACGGCCGGGCGGCTGGTGCTAATCGCTGCGCCGAGCTCGCTTCCTGCGATCTTTGCCGATTTCAGCCGCATGCTGAATGTCGGCTCGCGCTCGCAGGTCGCCATGGCCGACCGGGTCGAGCGCATCGCCGGCCGGCCGCTGCACGAATTCACCGGTGACCGCCAACTGGCAAGCACGCCGCTGCCGACGCTGGTGATCCACGCGCCGGACGACCGCGAAGTGTCCGCCGATCATGCAAGGCTCTACGCGCGTGCCGGCGACCATGTGCGGCTGTACTGGGCCGACGGGCTCGGCCACCGCCGCATTCTCGCGGACAAGGGTGTGGTGGAGCGTGCCGTTGGTTTCGTTGCCGGCAGGCTGGAGCCGTCTCTGCAGTGACCTGAATGTCTGTTCTTGTCTGCCGGGTTCGACCGTCACGCCGCCCCGGTGCTGGCCATCGCTATCCAAGCCGCCATTGCTCCGGCCACCGTCTCCAGAAGAGCCGAGCGCGACGCGCCGTCGCGCGCCTGGATCGACATGCCGTGCTGTACGGTCGCATAGAAGGTCGCGGCCGTACCGCAGTCGAAATCGGCCGGCAACTCCCCCTCGGCCACGCCACGCTCGAGGCGTCTCAGCAAGGCTTCGCGGTTTTCGGCACGGCGACGGCGCAGATCATCGCAGATGGCGCCGCGGCTCGAGTCCTGGTGCAATGCGCCGAGCGCGATAAGGCAGCCTTGCGGACGGCCGGTCTGCGAATAGGCCCTGGCCGTCTGGCGCAGGAATCGCTCGACCGCCTGGCGTGCGGTCGGCGCCTTTTCCAGCGCAGACCAGATCTCGGTGCCTTCCACCTGCGTGTAAAGCTCGGTCGCCTCGAGAAACAGCGCTTCCTTGCTGCCGAAGGCTGCGTAGAGGCTGGGTGAGTTGATGCCCATTGCAGCCGTCAGGTCGCTTATCGACGCGCCCGCATAACCCTTGGCCCAAAACACCTCCATTGCCCGCCGCAAGGCGGCGGTTCGATCGAAGGTGCGGGGGCGGCCTCGTTCCGGCATGGTGCGCTTTCTGTGTTGATCGATACATAATTCAGTTGACGCGGTTCAGCAAGGCTGGCAGATGTTTATGTATCAATCACTACAAAATGGAGAAGCAAATGTCATCCAGGAGCTTGCACGGCAAGGCCGCCCTCGTCACCGGCGGCAGCCGCGGCATCGGTGCGGCGATCGCACGAAGGCTCGCGGCCGACGGCGCGGGCGTGGCGATCACCTATGTGAATGGCGAGGAACGGGCGCGTTCGGTGGTCGGGGCAATCGAGGCGGCCGGCGGTCGGGCCTTCGCCATCAAGGCCGACAATCGCGATGCTGCCGCGATCGAGGCGGCAGTCGATGAGGCGGTAAAAGCCTTCGGACGGCTCGACATCCTCGTCAACAGTGCCGGCATCTGGCGCGCTGCGCCGATCCATGCCCTGTCGCTTGCCGACTTCGATGAGACAATGGAGGTCAACCTCAGAGCCCCGTTCGTCGCGGCCAAGGCGGCAGCAGCGCATATGGGCGAGGGTGGCCGGATCATCTCGATCGGCAGCAACCTGGCCGAGCGTGCCACCGATGCCGGCCTGAGCGCCTATTCGGCCAGCAAGGCTGCCTTGGTTGGCCTGACCAAGGCCTTTGCACGCGATCTCGGTCCGCGCGGCATCACCGCCAATGTCGTCCATCCGGGGTCGACGGATACCGACATGAATCCAGCAGGCGGCCCGCACGCCGAGCATCAGCGCCAGAAGATGGCGACGCCTCGCTTCGGCACGGCCGACGAGATCGCCGGCATGGTCGCCTGGCTTGCCGGCCCCGAAGGGCGCTTCGTGACAGGCGCGGCATTGACCATCGACGGCGGCGCCAACGCTTGAGGCTTGGCTCGCGGGCACTACCATTGGTCGGGGGCGAAGGCGGATTGGCTTGACCCGTCACGATGTTGTGAAACCGTTCTGCAACAGACGTTCCGAAATTTATCGAAGCTTAACGAAATCAGTATGAATCAGTATAGTCACGCCTTACATCCGCCATGCGGTGGGCGAGACCGTGAAAGCGGTGCGGAACGGGATCCGGGTTCAACCGGAGCGGGTGATCCATGAAACTCCTTGGAAACAAAGCCACCGTGCTGCCGTTTGCGGTGGCCGCGGCAATGCTGGCCTTCGGCGCGCCGCAGGCCGATGCGCAAGGGTTTTTCGACATGCTTTTCGGCGGCGGCGTCAAGCACGCACCGCCGAAAGGTAACTTTCCGCCGCCACCGTCAAAATACAAGCCGAGGCCCAAGGCGCCGGCCGCTTCCGGTGGTGGTGGCGGTGGTGGTGCGCAAATCAGCAGCCCGTCCTATTACACCTACAAGAGCGATCCGCTGGTGCGCGTCGATTTTTCGACACTGTCGGCAGCGCCTGAACCGGCAACGCCTCAGGATGCCGCGTTCGAGCCGGCGGCCACCGGGGCTGCATTCCGCGAAGCCATTGCCGGGCTCGACGGCTATGACCTCTATGCCGAAAAGGACATCGCCAAGGCGTTGATCGCCTACTACTCAGCCAATCCGGATTTCATCTGGGTGACGGGAACCAGTCCCAGCAGCCGTGCGCAGGATGCGGTGCGGGTGCTGGGCGAAGCCGCGAGCTACGGCCTGACGCCCGCCGACTACACCGTCGAAATTCCGGCAGCAGGCACATCGGCGGGCGATGCCGATGAACGCCTGAAAGAGCTGGTGCGCTTCGAGATGGCGCTGTCGGCACGCGTCCTGCGCTACGCCCGTGACGCACAAAGCGGCCGCGTCGATCCCAACCGCATGACCGGCTACTACGATTTTCCGCCGAAGCCGCTCGACATGGAAGGGGTGCTGAAGACGCTGGCCCATACCCAGCAAGCTCGCACCTACCTCGAATCGCGGCATCCACAGAATGCCGAGTATCAGGCGCTGCGCGTCGAACTGGAAGCGCTCCAGGCCAGCGCCGAAGACGAAATCACCATCGATCCCAATCTGCTGTTGAAGCCGGGGCAGACCAGCCCCGAGCTGCCGAAGCTTTTGACAAAGATCGCGCGCAATCTCGATGACGAGATGGGTGGCGCCTATGGCGAGGTCCTGGCGAGGCTCGCCACCAGCGAGGTCTACGATCCGGAGCTGGTGCCGGTGATCAAGGCGGTGCAGAAACGGGCCGGCATGAAAGGCGACGGCGTCATCGGCCCACGTACCGTTGCGTCGTTGGCCGGAACGTCCAAGGCCGATAAGGTTCAGAAGGTTCGGGTTGCGCTCGAAGAGTTGCGCTGGCTGCCTTCCGACCTCGGCAGCCCGCGCGTCTTCATCAACCAGCCGGCTTTCACCGCGAGTTATATCGACGATGGCGAGGAGAAGCTGAAGACCCGCGCCGTCGTCGGCAGGCCCACCAACCAGACTGCTTTCTTCTATGACCAGATCGAGCAGGTCGACTTCCACCCTTATTGGGGCGTGCCGCAGTCGATCCTGGTCAATGAGATGCTGCCGCGGCTGCGCCGGGATCCGGGCTATCTCGACCGCGCCGGCTATGAGGTGGTCAATGCGCGCGGCAAGCGCATTCCCTCCTCCTCGGTCAATTGGGGCGCCTATGGCGCGAAGATACCCTACGGCGTGCGCCAGCTGCCGAGCGAGGCCAATGCGCTGGGCGAGTTGAAGATATTGTTCCCCAACAAGCACGCCATCTACATGCACGACACGCCGCAGAAGTCGTTTTTCCAGCGCGACATGCGCGCGCTCAGCCATGGCTGCGTGCGCTTGCAGGATCCGCGCGGCATGGCGGCTGCTGTGCTCGGCACCTCGGTCGACTATATCGAGGACAGACTGAAGCACGGACATTCGACCGAAGACGTGACACGCAAGATCCCGGTCTATGTCGCCTATTTCACCGCATGGCCGGACCTGTCCGGCAAGGTCGAATATTTCAACGACGTCTACGGCCGCGACACAAGGCTGCAGCAGGCGCTCGACAGCACGGAAGCGGTGCGTTCGCCGGCAAGCTGAGGAATGCGGGTCTAGCGCTGAAAGAGCGGACGCCGGAAGCCGGCCTCGCGCCCGGCGATCAGCCAATAAACCAGGCCGGCGACAACGCCTGCCGCTGCAATAATACCGACATCGGCCCAGCGCTCCGGGTTCGTATCGTCTGGTACACTGGGCCAGATCAGGGCGAAGCCGCCAACCGCAGCCGCGGCGCCGAAGATCATATGCAGCCAAAAACTGCGCAGCGAGAAAAACTCGGCAATCAGTGCGAAGATCAGCGTCTGCAGGGCAGTCAGCACGATCGTCAGAAAATAGATGAACATGCCGAGCGGCGGCAACAGCAGCACCGCAACAGGGCTGACACCCATGACGTCGAAATAATTCGGCGCATTTGGCAGCGAGCTCAGCCCGCCATAGATCGCCGCCACCGCGATCAGCCCAACCAGTACCGCTATGAAATAACCCGCGAGCATCATCAGAAAGCGTTTCAATACGTGCTTTACCGTCGCCATGCCCACCCCCGCGCGCAATGATAGCACCCAGTCAGCCATCAAAGTCATATCTGCGCAAGGGTGTGCCGAAGGCCCGGGACCTTCGAGGCGCGCCATTTTTTAGAATCTGGACCGTTGGCGGACAGCTTCATTTCGGCGCGGCTGTCACCGGATCATAGGTGATTTCGACTTTGGCCTTGTCGTTCGTGTAATAAATGACGGTGTAGGCGCCGCTGTCCCAATCGATTTCCTTGATGTAGCGGAAGTCGTCGCGCTGCTCGACTTTGGCAATGATTTCCGACAGCTTCTTGGCATTCTGCGCCGGCACCGGATTTTCGTCAGCCGCAAAGGCCGATCCGCCGACAAGCAGCACGGCGGCCGCCAAAACAAGTCTGGACATGGCTTTCCCTCACATCTCGATCAGCAGAAACTCGTTTCCATACAGGTTTGTTCCGGGATCGCGGAGCGTTGCGCTACAACGAGGCGCCGTCCGTACCTGATCTATGGCCGCCGAAAGAACAAGGCGACTGCTTAAAATCATGATGCGTCGCCTCAACATCGCGGCCATAACAGTGCCGACGGTCACTCGGGGGTCTACATGCAAATGCGTCATGCCATCATATTTGTACTTTCCATACTTTCCATACTTTCCATCCCGTCCGTTTCGATGCCTGTGCAGAAAGCCGAGGCGCTGGAACCTGAACGCTATACGGTCTATTGCGCCGACGACCGTATCGAAGTTTCGTTCTGGGATATCGAGCAGATGAAGGTGCGGGCCGGCTCCAACGTTTGCCAGTTCCAGAGCTACACGAGCTACAGCAGCGCCTTGAATTTCGCCCAAAAGAATTTTGGCGGCGAGGGGGCGACCTGCAGCTGCTAGCCGTTCTGGCTTGAAGGTGTTGCGTTAGCACGAAGCCTTCTGCGCTCACTTCACATCCCCACCCAGATCCGCAAGCGTAGGTTTCTCAGGGCTAGAGCTTCCCAGACAGGCGCAAGCATAGAGAGACCTCGCCTTTCCAGCCGTACATCGACATTGGTGAGAAGGTCAGTCCGTATCTTCCTGCCTGCGAAACCTGTGTGACCTGCCACTTCTGGTCGTACTCGGTGAAGTCGTGCTTTTCATCGTCTGGTAGATCAGCCACGCGCCAGAAGACAGGCTCCCGGTATTCCCAATTCTTGCTGTCTTCTTCGGTGCTTGCGTTGGTGGCGCCGCGCATTGCCAGAAACACGAAGGTTCCGGGCTTTGCGATCTTGATTCTGAACTCGTGATCTTTCGAAATCGATGTCCAGCACCCGGTTTCCTTGTCGACCGTGATGGAGATCGGCGATTTCGCCTGCGCCGCAACACTGGCGACAAGAACCCCGAGCAACACGCCTTTCGACAGTAGCCTCTTCATCAAACGCCCCGTTTTGGTCCGCGCGCCGGCCGCTATATTCTGCTTTGAAATATGAGAAGTCGCCCATAGAGGCTGGAAAGGAGACGACGGCTAAGCAATGCAAATGGTGGGCGATGCAGGGATTGAACCTGCGACCCCACCCGTGTGAAGGGTGTGCTCTCCCGCTGAGCTAATCGCCCGCTCATTGCCCGAAGGCCAAGCGCGCTGCGATATAAGGGAGGCCGGCCCGCGAAGTCAACCACTTGTCGGTCGGCATCTGGCGGTCTGGACTATGGCCGGCTTCAGCCCTCTGCCGCGGCCATCAGCCCTTGTACCAGATCGAGCGTCAGCGAATCGAAATGCGAGATCACCGCCGACGGTTCGAACTCTCGCACATGACGGTCGGTGTAGCCGAAATCGACTGCCACCACCGGAATGCCGGCGGCCTTTGCCGTGTCGATGTCGGTCTGCGAATCACCGACCATCAGTGCACGGTGCGGGTCGCCGCCAGCACGCGCGATGGTCTGCGTGAGATGGCGCGGATCTGGCTTGCGGAACGGAAAACTGTCCTGGCCGCAGATCGCCGCGAAATGCCTGGTCATGCCGAGCGCTTCGATCAGTGCCACCGAATTGGCCTCGTATTTGTTGGTGCAGATGGCCAGCAGGTAGCCGGCCGCCTCGAACCGCGCGATCGCCTCCGGGACGCCCGGGTAAGGGCGCGATTTGCCGGGAATGTTAACGGTGTAATGGTCCAGAAACAGCTTTAGCAGGCGGTCGTGCTCCTCCACTGCCAGCGACCTGTGCTGCGCTGCATGGGCGCGCTCTATCATCACCCGGCCGCCATGGCCGACGAAGCGCTTGAAGCCGGCTTCGTCGACGGCCGTGAGCTGGCTGGCGGCAAGGCTGTGGTTGAGGCTGTCGAGCAGATCCGGCGCCGTGTCGATCAGCGTCCCGTCGAGGTCGAACACGATGATCGGTCGGGTCATGGCCTGTCCTGTGACGATTTGATTGCCGGCAGGCGATAACCGCTGCGGCCCGTTCAGGCAAGCCGGCTTATGCACCGCAGGCAAGGTCCTTTGACCAGCCCGGCAAAAATGCTACCAGCGCCGAAACAAATCTTAGGACCCGGCATGGATGCGAGGCAATTGAAGGTTGAGGCCGCTCGGGCAGCGCTTGCCCACGTCACGGACGGCATGCGACTCGGCATCGGCACCGGCACGACAGCGGATGAGTTCGTGCGGCTGCTCGCCGACAAGGTCGCCACCGGCCTGACTGTCATCGGCGTGCCGACCTCGGAGCGCACCGCCGTCCTTTGCACCGAGCTTGGTGTGCCGCTGTCGACCCTCGAGGAAACGCCCGAGCTCGACCTCACCATCGACGGCGCCGACGAGATCGATCCGGCGCTGACACTGGTCAAGGGCGGCGGCGGCGCGCTGCTGCGCGAAAAGATCGTCGCGGCGGCCTCCGCCCGCATGATCGTCATCGCCGACAGCTCCAAGATGGTCGAGATGATCGGCCGTTTTCCGCTGCCCATCGAAGTCAACCGGTTTGGCCTGCGCGCCACCGAAATTGCGGTTGGCGCAGTGGCTGCAAACCTTGGCCTTTCCGGCCCTGTTACACTGAGGATGACGGGGAGCCAGCCATTTGTTACAGACGGCGGCCATTTTATCCTCGATGCATCTTTTGGCCGCATTCCGGATACAAGAGCGCTTTCGAATGCTCTCCACGCCATTCCGGGCGTGGTCGAGCATGGTCTTTTCATCGGGCTGGCATCAACGGCCATCATAGCCGGCGGCGACGGCATCCAAACCGTCCATGCCGCCCGAAAACCAGGGAGTTTTACCGATCATGATGTTGCATAACCGGGTTGGCCGCTTTTTTGCCATTCTGGCGGCCTCGGCCGTTTTCGCGTTTTCGTCGCCGGCGTTTTCGCAGGATGTCACCGATGCGCATTTGAAGGCGGCGCGCGCCGCGGTCGCGGCGATCCATGCGACGGATACGTTCGACAACATCCTGCCGCAAGCTGCCGCGGCGCTCGAGCAGCAGCTGATCCAGAAGAACCCGGACATGCAGGAACTGATCGCCAAGACGATCAACGAGAAGGCGATGGCCCTGGCATCGCGCCGCGCCGACCTGGAAAGGGAAGCAGCGCTTGCCTATGCAAAAGTGTTCTCGGAAAAGGAACTCACTGAAATCGCCGCCTTCTACAATTCCGATACCGGCAAGAAGCTGCTCGACAACGGCTCGATCGTGACGCGCGAGCTGGTGAAGGCTGCCGACATCTGGCAGAACGGCCTGGCTCGCGATCTCGCCCAGCAGGTAGGCGAGACCCTGGGTGCAGCGGCGAATGCCAAGGCGCCGGCCGCACCTGCCGACGGTGCCGCACCTGCCGACGGTGCCGCCCCGGCCGATGGCGCTGCTCCCGCGGACGCCACACCGAATTGATCGCGGACTTCCGAGCGGCCTGACCGCCACTGGACCAGAAAGCCCGGCAAGTCCGGGCTTTTCTTTTGGTGGTCGGCAGCCTACCTGTCTCGGTGTTTGAGGGGCAAGGAGTTCAGCCATGGCCGATTACGACTACGACCTTTTCGTCATCGGCGGTGGCTCCGGCGGGGTGAGGGCGGCGCGCGTCGCGGCAGCACTCGGCAAGCGGGTCGGCATCGCCGAGGAATACCGCTATGGCGGCACCTGCGTGATCCGCGGCTGTGTGCCGAAAAAGCTCTATGTCTATGCCTCGCAGTTCCCCGAACATTTCGCCGACGCCGCCGGCTATGGCTGGACGGTGCCTGAGGCGCGTTTCGACTGGCAGACGCTGGTCGCCAACAAGGATCGCGAAATCAGCCGGCTGGAGGCCATCTACCAGAACAACGTGCAGGGCGCCGGCGGCGAAGTCTTTCACTCACGCGCCGTGCTGGTCGATCCGCATGTGGTGCATCTTCTCGGTGAGGATCGCACCGTTACCGCCGACCAGATCCTGATCGCTACCGGCGGGCGTCCGGCACCGCACCCGGCATTGCCCGGCCATGAGCACTGCATCTTCTCCAACGAGGCCTTCGACCTCAAGGAGCTGCCGAAGGCAATCATGATCGAGGGCGGCGGCTATATCGCCGTCGAATTCGCCAACATCTTTCACGGGCTTGGCGTCGACACGACGCTTGTCTACCGCGGCAAGGAAATCCTCAGCCGTTTCGACATGGACCTCAGACGCATGCTGCACGAGACGATGGAAAAGAAGGGGATAAGAATCCTCTGCCACGCCGTGTCAGAGTGGGTCAGGAAGCGGCCTGACGGCCGGCTCGACGCGCTTGTCACCGGCGGCACGGTGCTGACGGTCGATCAGGTCATGCTCGCCATCGGCCGCATTCCCAATACCGAGAACATGGGCCTGGAAGGCGTCGGCATCGAGATGACCAAGACCGGGGCAATCCAGGTCGACGGATACTCCCGCACCAATATCGACAACATCTGGGCGATCGGTGACGTCACCCACCGCGTGCAATTGACGCCGGTGGCGATCCACGAGGCGATGTGCTTCGTCGAGACCGCCTTCAAGGACAAGCCGACGGCGCCCGACCACGACACGATCGCGACCGCGGTCTTTTCCCAGCCCGAGATCGGCACGGTCGGCCTGTCGGAGGATGAGGCGGCAAAACGCTTTTCGGATCTCGAAATCTACCGCGCCACCTTCCGGCCAATGCGGCACACGCTTTCCGGCCGCGATGAAAAGATGCTGATGAAGCTGGTCGTCGACGGCGCCTCGAAAAGAGTCCTCGGCGCCCACATCCTCGGGCCGGATGCCGGCGAAATGGCGCAGCTTCTCGGCATACCGCTGAAGGCCGGGCTGACCAAGGATGATTTCGATCGTACCATGGCGGTGCATCCGACCGCGGCGGAAGAACTCGTCACCATGTACAAGCCGACTTACCGGGTGAGAGATGGTGAGCGCGTCTGACGCGACAAGAACCCATCGCGGCAACGGGATTGCCGCGATGGAAGTGCGTGAGTTTTTTTACAGCAGCGTTCCGCGCAGGATCACCAGCGCCACAGAAAAATAAATCACCAACCCGGTGACGTCGACCAGCGTGGCGACGAACGGAGCCGATGCGCTGGCCGGATCGAAGCCGATGCGCTTCAGGGCGAACGGCAGCATCGATCCAGACAGCGAGCCGAAGGTGACGATGCCAACCAGCGTGGCGCCGATCGTCATTGCGATCAGCGGCCAGTGGGGGCCGTAGTCGTAGAAGCCGAGATACTGCCAGAGCGCGATGCGGCAAACGCCGACTACGCCAAGGATCGAGCCAAGCACCAGGCCGGTCGGCAGCTCGCGCAGGGCCACCCGCCACCAGTCGCCAAGGCCGATCTCGCGCAGCGCCAGCGCCCGGATGACGAGCGAGGTCGCCTGCGAGCCGGAATTGCCGCCGGAGCTCATGATCAGTGGAATGAACAGGGTCAGCACGATCGCCTTTTCCAGCTCGCCCTCGTAGCTCTGCATCGCGTTGGCGGTCAGCATCTCGCTGACGAACAGCGCGCATAGCCAACCGGCGCGCTTCTGGATCATCGCCAGAAAGCTCATCTTCATATAGGGCTCGTCCAGAGCCTCCATGCCGCCGAAGCGATGCACGTCCTCGGTCGTTTCCTCGATCATCGTGTCGATGATGTCGTCGATGGTGACGATGCCGAGGAGTTTGCCGTTGTCCACGACCGGGACGGCGAGCAGATCATATTTCGAGATCAGCTGTGCGACCTTCTCGCTATCGGTCAGCGGCGACACGGTAATAGGCGCGCGATCCGGCGCAACCGCCATGATCAGCTCATCCGGCTCACCGGCAATCAGCCGGCGCAAGCTGGTCGAGCGCAACAGGACATGCGTTTTGGGATCGACGATGTAGATCGCATAGACGGTTTCGCGTGTCCGACCCACCTTACGGATGTAATCCAGCGTGCGGGCCACGCTCCAGTCCGGCGGCACGCTGACATATTCGGTCGTCATGAGCGAGGCGGCGCTGCCCTCGGGGTAGCCTAGAATGGCAAGCAGCGTCACGCGCAGCGGCGGCGCCAGGCCGCCGAGCAGTTCGGAACGAGCCGGTTCGTTCAGATCGCGCAGTATGTCGGCGGCGCGGTCGACCGACATGGCCGCAAGCAGCCTGCCTGCCCTGCTGCGGTGCAGCGCCTCGACCAGTTCGGACGCGCCGTCGAGTTCAGGCTGGTCGAAGATCTCGACCAGCCGCTCGAACGGCACTTCGCAGAGCAGATCCGATGCTGTCTCGCGGGGCTCCTGATTCAAGGCCTCGACGATATCGGCGATGTGTTCGTTGGCAAGCACGCGGGCGATGGCGATAGCATCGCCGCCCGCGACAGGGGAAAACTCGTTCATGGCTCACTCCTTGCCGTCCGGCAGGACGTGAGCCGGTCAGGTCACGTCAAGCGGACGGCGGTTGCGTTCGACTGTGACTGTCGCCAGGCATGGCGCGGTGACCTTTCTGCTCGCGGGTTCGGGTTGGGATCTCTGCGAGCCGGCGCAACATAGGAGCGCGCCTTGCCGAGTCAATCGCGAGAGCGGGTCAAAACGGCGGCAAACCGACTGGATCGCGAGACTGTGATCGGGCTGCGTGGCAGGCTGGCTGGATGCCGGCAGTGGTGCCGCGGCTATCTCTGCTTCAGCCGGCGGGGAAAGCGCAGCCATTTGTCCTCGGCCGGCCGCGTCGGCTGCGTGAGGATGGTGGTGAGCTCGACCGGCAAGCTCGGAACCAGCGGCTTCTTGGTCGCGACGCCGTCGGCGATCGCAACCACGCTGTGGTAGAATTCGGTTCCCGCGACCGATCTCGGCGGCGTCGCCTCATGCATGATCGAGATCACCGTTGCGTCGGGGCAATTGTCCTTGATCGCCTGATGGAAGGCAATTCGTCCTTCAGGATCGAGCGCGCCGGTGGCTTCATCGAGGAACAGCAGTCCGGGCTGCTGCAGCACGATGCGGGCGACGACCAGCTTCTGTTTCTGCCCACCCGAAAGAACCTGATCCCAGATCTTTCCTTCACGGCTCTCATCGGCCAGATGCTCGATGAAGTCGCCGAGGCCGGCCTTGTGCAGGGCGGATGCGACCTGCCGGTCGGCGTAATCATGCTCGGAACCGGGCAGGCAGACAAGCTGCTTCAGCGAGACCTGCTGCAGCTTCACCTCCTGGGCGGCGTAGAAACTCCTGACCCCTTCAGGGAAGACAATGGTGCCGCGGCCATAAGGCCACAGGCCGTTGATCGCCTTGATCAGCGAGGTTTTGCCGCATCCGGATTCGCCCTTCAGGAACGTCCACTCGCCACGCCGGAAGCGCAAGTTTGCAGCGCTCAGGAACGGGGTGGCGTCCTCGCCCTGATGCGCCAATTCGAGCTTCTGGATGGTCAGGCCGAACACCGGGTTCTGGCGGTCGTAACGAAAATCGGAGCGGCCGGTCAGCCCGTAGAATTCCTGCGGGTGCTGGACGTTTTCGATCGCATTTGCGAGTTCGGTGACTCGCTGGCTGTTGGCCCGCACCGCGGCGATGGCAGGCATGACGTGGATGAACCATGAACACTGGCTGATCAGTGAATTGACCATTTCAGAGCCAGTTATGTAACCCTTGAGATCGAACCCGTTGTGGATGAACGGCACTAGCCCAGGCCCGTAGGCCACAATGCGGGCGCCGATGAAATTGTAGATCAGCTCGAACGAATTGTAGCCTGTGTTGACGATGTTCAGCCGCGCCCAGGTGCGGTCGATGTCGACATAGCGCTGGCTGTGCACCGTCTTCTGCACGTTCTCGCCTTGCGATGCGGCGACATGAAAACTGCGGCGTAGGAACGTGATCAGCTCGCCGCGATAGCTGCCTTCGGCCTGCTGCATTCTGACATTGAGCCGTTCCAGCAGCCTGCCCAGCTTGACCGCGATCCAGGTGTTCAACGGCACGTAGGTGGCGACTGCCAGAAACGCGAGGACGGCGCTGCCATAGCTGCCGAGGAACTCCAACCCTTTGACCTCCGCCGAGTGTGCAAGCAGTTGCTGGCCGACGAAATACAATGAAGTAGCAACGGCCAGGACCCCCATGGCGAGGCCGATGGCTCCGCCCGTCATATCCTTGATCGATTCCTGGATGCGCTGGTCGATATTGTCGGGAGCGGCGGCGCCTGACGAACCATGCTGAGCGTGGAAATGCGTGTGATTGGAATCAAGCAGGGCTTCGTTGAACTGGCTGTCGAGCCAGCCTCGCCATTTGCGATGCAACGTTGCGGATACCAGGCTGCGGATACCGGTAAAACCCGCATCTTTGAGCACGACCAGGAGGACAAGTATCCCGGCATTGGTCAGCAATGTCTGAAGCGGCGTGGTGTTTGCGGCATCGTGGAAAAAGGCGATCGAGTTGACCAGCTCTCCGGATGCTACGGCAAACCATACGCCTGCCTTGCTGGAGAGCGCGGTGAGCAGGGCGATCACCAGTGTCAGCGTCCAAGCTTCCACCCAACGGTCTGAGAACCAGTAGGCCCGCATCAGTCCCCAGAAGCTGCGCATCGACGATACGGGCGTCAGGGGCGACTGCCTTGCGGCACCGCGGAGCCATTTTTCCGATATTGAATGTCGCGTTGGTCTATCGACCCGAATCACTAATCCCGCCCAAACGGTTTTTCTTTTGTTACGGACAGTAACACCAATTGATCATTTTCCATTAGCTTTTCTCCAACCGCAGGTGGATTGGCTGGCCGGCCGTTGCAGTGGAGCAACAGAATGAATGCTCACGGCGCTAAGCTGTCACGTTTCGAGGGGCGGAATATCAACGCAATTTCAAACAGTTACTTGCCCGCCCCAGAGCAGGTAGACACCTTCCCCTAGGGAAGGTCTTCACACAGCTTTGTGAACATAGAAGCGCCGTCCAGCAGTCGATTTTCACAAGCTGAACCGATCTTCAGCCCGCCTTTACGGTCAGGTCCGACCTCGTCGGTGGCCAGAACGTGACCGTATGATTCGTGGTTGAAGCCGCCTTGTCACGAACCCGTAATCAGCCAAGCAATGACTTCTCCGGCACAGTCTAGGATGCGGACCAACATCCATTAGACCATGCTTTTTTAGAGCGCGAACAAAACTGCGTTTGACAATAATGCGCTACGGATCGAACCTGCCGGGGCGCATCCACGTTTGAACCGGGGGGAGTTCTTCATGCTTGCACGGACTTTTTTTGCCGCGATGCTCGCAACATTTGCCTGGCTGCCGCAAACATATGCCGGCAGCCAGACCGTTCCTGCAAACGCCGAGGGGCAGGTCGAGTTCAACACTCCGTCCGGCAATATCGGCTGCATCTATACGCCGAAGGGCGGCACCAGCACCTACGAGCCGCAGGATGGCGGACCGGAGCTGAGCTGTTCGCGTGTCGAGCCCAGCTACGTCACCATCATCCTCGGGCCGAAAGGCCCAGCGACGCTGATCAAGTATCCGGGCGAGCAAGGCTGCTGCGGCGACGTCACCAAGCTGGCCTACGGCAATAGCTGGAGCAAGGGGCCGTTTTCCTGCCAGTCATCCACCAAGGGATTGACCTGCACCGGCAAGCATGGCCATGGCTTTTTCGTCAGCAAGGCCAAGGTGACGGTGAAATAGTCCGGCTCAGTTGGCCGTTTCCAGCTCGCCGCGCGCCTTGGCCGCTGCAACCTGGCGGATCGCATCGGCAAGCGTATCGGCGTCCTGGGCTCCCATTACGGCATATTTGCCCTCAAGCAGAAAGCACGGCACGCCCGATATGCCCATGCGCGAAGCGGTGGCGATTTCGGTGCGCACCGCCTCGACATCAGCGTCGGTCGGCAGCAGCGTTTCGACCACGGAGGCATCCATGCCGGCCTCGCGGGCGGCTTCGATCAGCACGGCATGATCGCCGAGATTGGCGCCTTCCTCGAAATTCAGCTGGAACAGCCGGCGCACCAGCCGGTTCTGAACGGCCTCGCCGGCAGTCCCGGCCCAGCGAATGAGCCGGTGCGCATCCAGCGTATTGGGCGCGACCTTGATGGCGTCGAAGGCGAAGGAAATCCCTTCAGCCTCGCCCAACGGCTCGATCCGGGCATGGATTTCGCGGATGCGTTGCTCGCTGCCGAATTTCGCCACCATGTAGTCGCGGCGGTTCTTGCCTTCGGGCGGAATCGTCGGGTCGAGCTGGAAGGGCCGCCAGCGTATGTGAACGTCGATATCGACGGCGGCAATCGCCTTGTCGAGCCGTTTCTGGCCGATAAAGCACCAGGGGCAGACGACGTCGGAGACCACATCGACGGTAATCGAGTTCTCGTCGTTCATCTTGATCTCCTGTTCTGAAGAGGTCACTTCGGTTTGCGCCACCAGGTCGGCAACTGATAACCGTATATGGGCGTCTTTTGCGGATGTTCCAGATAGTTCCAATAAGCGAGCCATTGCCGGTTGTTGTGCTGCGTCGGCACCATGTAGTTACCGGAGATCAACAGCCGGTCGAGGACGCGGACGGCGGCGACATAGTCCTCCTTCGAGCGAGCTCTCAACATCGCCTCGATCGCCGCGTCCACCGCCGGATCGGCGACGCCGGCGAGGTTGAACGAGCCTTCGGCCTTGGCGGCAGCGGATCCCCAGCGCCCGGTTTGCTCGATACCGGGCGACAGCGAGTTGTTGAAACCGGTCGAGCCGACCAGCACCTCGAAATCGAAACGCTGCTTGCGCGACTGGATCTGATCACCGTCGAGGCTGCGGATACCGACATCGATGCCGAGCTTCTCAAGCGTGCGCTGATAGATAGCGGCAAGTCGCTCTTCGTCCTGCGAGGCGGTCAGGATCTCGAAACCGAACGGCTTTCCCTCGGGATCGAGCATCGCGCCGTCCTGCACCGTATAGCCTGCGCTCTTCAGCAGCTCGAATGCGGCCTTCAGCACCTTGCGGTCCTGGCCAGAGCCGTCGGTGACAGACGGCCTGTAGGTGCCGTCCATGACATCTGCAGGCACGCGGCCGGGGTAGGGGGCCAGCAGGGCCTTTTCCTTTTCGCTGGCCGGGTGGCCGAGCGCGGAGAGTTCGGAATTCTGCCAAAAGCTCATCGTTCGCGTGTATTTGCCGCCGAATAGATTCTTGTTGGCCCATTCGAAATCGTAGAGCATGCCGAGCGCACGCCGCACGACCGGATTGGAAAATTTCGGCAGCCGCGTGTTGAACAGAAAACCGTTGACCACCGGCGGAATGCCGGTGTCGAAAGTTTCGGCGATGACCTCGCCCCGGTGGAAGGCCGGAAAGTCGAGATCGCGCTCGCGTTTGACCGGGTCGCTGTCGTCGTCGATGGCGCAGATGCCTTTCTTGAACGCTTCCTGCTTGGCGTTGGCGTTGAGGAAATATTCGATGGTGATCTGGTCGTAATTGTCGAAGCCGCGCTTGGACGAAACGTCCTTGCCCCAATAGTCCGGATTGCGCTTGAACACGATGCGCTGGCCGGGCACGACTTGCGCCACCGTGTAAGGGCCGCTGCCGACCACCGGCTTCAGCGTGGTCCTGTCGAATGTGTCCTTGTTGAAAGCGTGTTTCGGGATGATCGGCGTCAGCGCAATGATCAGCGGAAATTCGCGGTCGGCCTTGTCGTTGAAGGTGAAGCGCACGCTGCGGTCGCCGGTCTTTTCGAGCTTGGCAATCGCTTTCATCCGCTGGCTGTAAGGTGGCCGGCCCTTCTCGGTGAAGACGTCATAGGTGAACAACACGTCTTCCGGCGTCACCGGTTCGCCGTCCGACCATTTGGCCCTGGGATCGAGGTGGAATTCGATGCCCTTGCGCTCGGGATCCATGTCGGCGGTATCGGCTAGCAGGCCGTAGAGAGTGAAGGCCTCGTCGTAGTTGCGCTGCATCAACGGCTCGAAGACGAGATTGCCAAAGGCTTGATCCATCATGCCGCGCGCCGTCGTGCGCAGGCTTTTCAGGATGAATGGATTCAGTTTGTGGAAGCTGCCGACGACGCATTAGGTAATGCTGCCGCCCTTCGGCGCGTCGGGGTTGACGTAGTTGAAATGCTTGTAGTCGGCCGGCAGCGCCGGCTCGCCCTGCATGGCAAGCGCGTGCTTCGGTTCCGACAGGGTCGGTTGCAGGGAAAGGCCGACAAACAACATTGTGGCGATCAGCCAAATGACAACGCGGCCCATGACCGTCTCCTTCCCGATTCGATGCGCAGCATACATGAGCCGGTCGTGCACCGGCCAACCCCCTGAGCCAATCCTTCGGCCAAGATTCGCGAGGCTCGGGCTGGATTCGGCATCGCTTGCAGTGTAACACGCCGTCCGAAGTCATTCTGTTGCCTCATTTCGGCAACAGGTAGCTGGACCACACGGCGCGAAAAAGCCGGTTCCGGGATCATTTGAGAGGAATGCACGACATGACCAGCCTGAACAGCAACGCGTACCGCCTGTCGGTCATGGCCGCTGGCGTGGTCGGCATTCTCGGCGCCGGGATTCCCGCTGCTTCCGCGCAGCAGCAACAGCAGATTCCGCAAGGCTGGTTCAAGGCCTGCACCAAGCAGGAAGACGTCGACATCTGCAATGTCCAGAACATCACCACCGCCGGCAACGGCCAGCTCATCACCGGCGTCAGCCTGATCGAATTGAAGGGCAAGGTGAACCGCAAGGTGTTCCAGGTGACGGTTCCGACCGGCCGGCTGGTTCCTCCCGGCATCGGCCTCCAGATCGACGGCGGCAAGGCGCAGAAGCTCGACTATGTGATCTGCTTCCCGGACCGCTGCGTGGCGGAAGTGCCGCTGACCGATCAGCTCGTCGCATCCTTCAAGAAGGGATCGGCGCTGACACTGACCTCGATCAATTTCCAGAACCAGCCGAATCCGATCAAGATTGCGCTGACCGGCTTCAGCGGCGCCTTCGACGGCCCGCCGCTGCAGCAGTCGGACATCGAGGACCGGCAGAAGAAGCTCCAGGAGTTCGTCGCCAAGAACAACCAGGATTTTGCCAAGAAGCTCAAGGAAGAGCAGGAAAAGGCGAAGGCCGCCAACTGATCGACTGCCGCCAACTGATCGACGGGTTTTCGAACAAACAAAAAGCGGGGTTCATGCCCCGCTTTTTTTGCTGAACCGGCTGATTGTCGGGTCCAGCCATGTCTCAAGCCGGCCAAGTCCTAGCTAAGTCATCAATGTCTCGATTGGTGCTTCGGTTCGTAGCGCCCGTCAGGCCTCTTCTCGAACATCTCACCTATCTGTGGATGCCGGACCGGTTCGCCCGACCGGTCCTCGAGCAAATTCTGCTCGGACACGTAGGCGATGTATTCCGTTTCCGAATTCTCGGCGAGCAGATGATAAAAGGGCTGGTCCTTGCGCGGCCGCACGTCAGCGGGGATCGCCTCGTACCATTCGTCGGTGTTGGCGAATTGCGGGTCGACATCGAAAATGACGCCGCGGAACGGAAACAGCCGGTGGCGAACCACCTGTCCGATCGAGAATTTGGCTGTCTTCATCGCACTCACCACTTGAGCTTCTTGGACGCCACGCATCCTGGAACACGCAAGGAACGCTCCAAGACTTTAGACTCTAACGCATCGGTCCGGCAAAGATTGGTCCAGACCTTGCCGTCGACATGTTCGTTATTTGGCGCAGACTCTGCGTCAATTCAATCCCGAAGCGCGTGACGCCGGGTTGAGTTCGCAAGATGCGGAGCAAGGGCGGTACCCAAGATCGCTAGCGCTCAGCCGGTTTTCGCAATCCACCAAAAAATGCCGCAAAACCGCTGCCGGGTCGCAGACCCTCGCGCATAAAAAACGCCCGCAACGGCGCAAACCCTTCAAGCACGCCAAGACCAGCGCTGCGCGCCAACTGGGCCGGCAGCATGTCGGAAAGCAACGACATGTTGAGCAGGTTGACCGCGCTGCTGCGCGCCAGGATGTCCGGCCGCCGCTTGAAATCATAGGTCGCAAGCGCCTTGGCGGCGCCCGGGTCCGAGCGATTTCTGCTTGCGGTACCAATCAGGTCGTCGATGTCCCTGATGCCGAGATTAAGGCCTTGCGCGCCGATTGGGGGAAACACATGGGCGGCTTCGCCGACAAGCGCCACGCGGTGCTGCGCAAACCGCCACGGGCTCACCGCTGAAAGGGGGTAGACCTGTCGGCCGGGCTCAACCGACACGCGGCCCAGCATCGATTGCATCCGCTGTTCGACCCGCGTCGAAAGCTCGGCGTCGTCAAGTGCTGCAAGGTCCCTGGCGGTATCGGGCTCGAGCACCCAGACAAGGCTGGACCGGTTGCCGGGCAGGGGAACCTGTGTGAACGGACCGGTCTCGGTGTGGAATTCGGTCGAAGTAAAGGCATGGTCGCTGCGGTGACCGAAATTGAGCACCAGCGCCGCCTGCGGATAGGATCGGACCGATGTCCGGATGCCGGCTGCCTCGCGGGCCGGCGACTGACGGCCATCGGCGGCAACCGCCAACGACGCCTCAATCTCGCTGCCGTCGGCGAGAACGGCATGGGCATGGTCGGCATCGAGGCGCCATGCCTCCACCATCGACTTTCGCCACTCGATGCCCGCATGCGCGCCGACAGCCTCGGCTAGCGCGCGGTTGAGAACGCTGTTGGGCACGTTCAGTCCGAATTGCTCTTCGTCGATCTCGCTGGCGCGAAAGGTCACTGTCGGGCCGCGGATCAGCCGGCTTGTTGCATCGACGATGCGCATCACCTTGAGCGGCGCTGCGTGCGGCCTGATTCTATCCAGGATCCCGAGCCGCTCTAACATCTTCAGGGCAGGGTTCATCAAGGCTGTCGTCCGGGCATCGGGGCCGGCTGCCTCGGGTCCGACGAGCGTCACGGGAAAGCCGGTCTCGGCAAAGCCAAGCGCCGCGATCAGCCCTGCGGGGCCGCTGCCGGCAACGAGTATCCGTGCTGTTTCCCGATGATCCAAATTCGGCTTCCCGATTGCGAGGTGAGGCCTATCCGACCTGCCGGTCCATATAGGTCAGGTGATGTCGCTTGATCAACGCGGCGATTCGGCCCATTCGGTTGCCATGACCGGCCAACAAGACGATTTCAGCCACCTGGACGGTATCGGCCGTGCGATGGCGAGCGTTGCGCGCAGCCCTCGACTGACGGTGAGCGTTGTTGCTGGCATGGGCATCGCCCTTGCATGGCTCCTTCTCGGCGCAATTGCAGTTCGTGGTGCCGTAAGCCGGCTCCCGGGCACCGATGCACCCGGTGACACTATGCTGAGATATCTGCCGCAACTGCCGCTGCCGGATTTCCTTGCGCGTTTCTTCGCCCTCTGCCTTGCGCCGGCGCCGCTTCACGCAAGCCTAGGCGCGCAAGGCGGGGCACTCACCGCGATGTGGCTGTTGATGGCCATCGCGACCATGCTGCCCTCCGCGGCGCCGATGATCCGGACCTATTGCGAGATCGCAGATACCGCCAGGATCAAGAGGGAGCCGGTCGCCCATCCGTTGGTCCTCGTCGCTGGATATTTAAGCGTCTGGCTTGCCGCCTCGGCAATGTTCGCAGCCCTGACGCTAGCAGTCGATGCATTCGCGTCACCCGGGCAGATGCTCGATCCGGCGGTTGGAATTGCCGGAGCAGCCGCGCTGTCGATCGCTGGTCTCTATCAGTTCAGCTGGCTGAAGGAAGCCTGTCTGGAGAAGTGCAGAAATCCGTTCTCGGTCCTGTTCGCCAACTGGAGCGCCAGGCCCATTCGCATTTTCCGGCTCGGCATGGAGCAGGGCCTGTGGTGCCTTGGATGCTGCTGGGCGCTGATGCTGGTAATGTTTGCCGTCGGCGTGATGAACGTGTTCTGGATGGCGCTCATCGGCCTGTTTAGCCTGGTCGAAAAACAGACGGCAGGCAATCTGCCGACGCGGCTGGCCGGCGCGATACTGCTTGTCTGGGCAGCCACGCTGCTAGTAGTCTCGACATGAGGGGGAGAATTCGATGACAGACCAAAACTGGGCAATGAAGGGAGAGCTCGTCCTCTCCTGCAATTGCACGGTTTTTTGCCCTTGCGTGCTGTCGCTCGGCAATCATCCGCCGACAGAAGGCTATTGCCAGACCTGGGCCGGATTCCGCATCGATGCCGGCCATTTCGGCGAGGTCGACCTGTCTGGTCTCAATCTTGGGCTGGTCATGGAAATCCCCGGCTATATGAGCCGCGGCAATTGGACTGCCGGCCTGTTCATCGACAAGCGCGCCTCGGTCTACGCTGTGAAGGCACTGACGAAGATATTCACCGGCAAGGCCGGCGGAACCACATCGCTGCTCTCGATCCTGGTCGGACAGTTCCTCGGCGCCGAGCAGGTGCCGATCACCTACGAGACGCGTGAGAAAACGCGCATCTTTCAGATACCGAAGATCATCGATGGCGCGGTGACGCCGATCACCGGCAAGGATCGCGACAAGGATACGGTCATCACCAATTCGGAATACTGGATCGCGCCGGAGATCATCGTCGCCAAATCCGACAGGAGCAAAATGCGGGCCTTTGGCCGCAACTGGAACTTTGCCGGCCGCTCGGCCGAAATCTGCAAGCTGGACTGGCGGGGACCGTGAGCAAGAAGACGACGGCCAGGAAAATCGCCGACCGGATTCCGCGGCCGAAGAAGAAAGTCACATGGCCGCAGGCGCGGGCGTTCTCGGTCCATCTCTTGACCGCGTCGGGCTCATTCCTGGCGTTTCTGTCGCTGGTCGCAGCAAGCGAGCAGCGCTGGACGGCGATGTTCTGGTGGCTAGGGCTGGCGCTGTTCGTCGACGGCATCGACGGGCCGATCGCCAGGAAGCTCGACGTCAAGGAAATCCTGCCGACATGGTCGGGCGAACTCCTCGACAACATCATCGACTACGTGACCTACGTGCTGATTCCAGCCTTCGCGCTCTATCAGCGCGGCTTCATGGGCGAGCGCCTGTCGTTCCTGTCGGCGGCGATCATCGTGGTGTCGAGCGCAATCTACTATGCCGATACCGGCATGAAGACGAAGGAGAATTTCTTCAAGGGCTTTCCAGTCGTCTGGAACATGGTGGTGTTCACGCTGTTCGTCATCGAACCCGGACAATGGGTTTCGTTCGCCGTGGTCGTGGTGGCCGGCATTCTCACCTTCGTGCCGATCAATTTCATCCATCCGGTGCGGGTGAAACGGCTGCGGCCCATCAATCTCGGCATGACGCTGCTTTGGTGTGCTTTCGGCGCGCTGGCGCTGGCGCAGGCCGCGCTTGCCTCCTTCTATGACAAGATCGGCGTGCTGGGCGAGCAGGTCAGCGATTTCATCAAGATCGGAATTACGGTCACCGGGCTTTACCTAGCTTGCATCGGCGCTATCATGCAGTTCTTTCCAAATCTCGGCGCCAAGCCGGACAAGAAAGCCTGATCCCAAGAGAGCTGGAAAATGTCCAAAGCGATCCGCATCCACGCCAATGGCGGTCCGGAGGTCCTGACGTATGAGGATACCGATCCCGGGCAGCCGGGCTCGGGGCAGATTCTGGTCAGGCACACCGCGATCGGTCTCAATTTCATCGACGTCTATTATCGCTCGGGCCTTTATCCGCCGCAGGGCGGATTTCCGCTGATCCCCGGCGGTGAGGCGGCCGGCGTGGTTTTGGAGGTCGGCACAGATGTCGACTGGCTGATGCCCGGGGATCGCGTCGCCTATGCGGTGACCACCGGCGCCTATGCCGGGCAGCGCGTGATCGCCGCCGACCGCGTGGTGAAGGTGCCCGGCGGCATCAGCGACGAACAGGCCGCGGCTATGATGCTGAAGGGCATGACCGCCGAGTACCTGTTGCGCCGTACCTTCAAAGTGAAGGCCGGCGACACGATTCTGTTTCATGCGGCGGCAGGCGGTGTTGGCCTGATCCTCGGCCAATGGGCCAAGCATCTCGGCGCGACGGTGATCGGCACCGCGAGTTCCACCGACAAGATCGAGCTCGCCAAGGCGCACGGCTTCGACCACGTGATCAACTATCGCGAGCAGGATTTCGTCGCCGGTGTTGCCGCCATCACCGGTGGCAAGAAATGCGACGTGGTCTACGATTCCGTCGGCAACGATACATTCCCGGCCTCGCTCGATTGCCTGCGGCCGCTCGGCACGTTCGTCAGCTTCGGTCAATCATCTGGGCCGATCCCGCCCTTCAGCATCTCATTGCTGGCGCAGAAGGGCTCGTTGTTCGCAACGCGGCCGACGCTGTTCGTCTATAATGCCAAGCGCGAGGACCTCGAGGCTTCCGCCGCCGCCTTGTTCGATGTCGTGCTCAGCGGTGCCGTCAAGATCAAGATCAATCAGCGTTACGCGCTCAGCAATGCCGGCAAGGCGCATTCCGATCTCGAAGGGCGCAGGACGACCGGGACAACGATACTTATCCCTTGAGCGCCCGCAGTTTCGGCCCGCCGACGCCGCGGTTCTTGCGAACTGCGCTTTACCGCTTGAGTTTCCGCTGAAATTCTTGAAGCTCTTTCAAGTCGTGAGGCGCTTACCGTCGAGAGCAGGGCGCGCATACGATGCTTGCGGGAACACAGAACATATCTGGCAAACCAGATGGAGGCACCGTGAGTGCAGATCAAGACGGCGCAAACCTGCTGGAGGTTCGCGGCCTCACCAAGATATTCGGCACGCTGACGGCGTGCGACCATGTCGATCTCAACATCGCCAAGGGCGAGATCCATGCGTTGCTTGGCGAGAACGGCGCCGGCAAGTCGACGCTGGTGAAAATGTTGTTCGGATCGCTGGAACCGAATTCCGGCGAGATTTTCTGGAATGGCCAGGCAGTCCGGATCACCAGCCCCGGCACCGCAAAAAAGCTCGGCATCGGCATGGTTTTCCAGCATTTTTCGCTGTTCGAGGCGCTGACGGCGGCGGAGAACATCGCGCTGTCGCTGGATGACGGCTCGCCGATCAGCACGATCGCGGCCAAGGCGAGGGCGCTCTCCTACAGTTATGGCCTGCCTCTCGATCCGCTATCGCTGGTCGGTGATCTGTCGGTCGGCGAGCGTCAGCGTATCGAAATCATCCGCTGCCTGCTGCAGACGCCGCAACTCATCATCCTGGACGAGCCGACTTCGGTGCTGACGCCGCAGGAAGCCGATAAGCTGTTCGAGACGCTCGAGCGGCTGCGTTCGGAAGGAAAATCCATCCTCTACATTTCGCACCGGCTGGAAGAGGTCAAACGCATTTGCGACCGCGCCACCGTGCTGCGTCACGGCAAGGTGGTCGGCCATTGCAATCCGCGCCAGGAAACCGCGTCTTCGTTGGCGCGGATGATGGTGGGCAACGAGGTTCAGGCTGTGGTGCGGGCGCCGGCCGAAGATATCGAGACCGCGCCGGTGCTGCTTCAAATCCGCGAACTCACCCGCAAGCCGGCGACCCCGTTCTCGATCCCGCTCAGGAACATCAATCTCGAGGTCCGCGCCGGCGAGGTGATCGGCATTGCCGGCGTGGCCGGCAACGGCCAGGGCGAATTCTTCGAATCCGTTTCCGGCGAGGTGCTGCAGCAGGATGCCGGCTCGGTCCGCATCCGCGGCAAGGATGCCGGAGGCCTCACCATCACCGGCAGGCGCCTGATGGGCGCTGCCTTCGTCCCGGAAGAGCGGCTCGGCCATGGCGCAGCACCCCGCATGAAGCTTTCGGAGAACCTGCTCCTGTCGCGCCACGCCACCGACGGCAAGATGCTTGTCGGCGCCGGTGGAATGGTCAAGAGCGATGCAATCTATACCGCTGCCCAGCGCATCATAAAGGTGATGGACGTGCGCAAGAGCGCGCCGGATCCGGAAGCTGCGGCTCTTTCGGGCGGCAATCTGCAGAAATTCATCGTCGGCCGCGAACTCGACCGCCGGCCAAGCGTCCTGGTGGTCAATCAGCCGACCTGGGGGGTCGACGCGGGTGCGGCGGCCCATATCCGCCAGGCGCTGATCGAGCTAGCGCGCAGCGGCTCGGCGGTGCTGGTGATCAGCCAGGACCTCGACGAGCTGTTCGAGATTTCCGATGCGATCACGGTCATGCACAATGGCGAACTGTCGAAGCCGCTGCCGATAGCTGAAGCGACATTCGAGAAGATCGGACTGCTGATGGGCGGCGCCGAACCCGGGCATGCCGAACATACGTTGGAGACGGCTTGATGCGCCTCGAACTTGTAAAACGCCCGCAGCGCTCGATGCTGTTTTCAGCACTGTCGCCTTTCATCGCTTTCGTTTTGACGATCATTGCTGGCGCCATCATGTTCGCGCTGCTCGGCGTCAACCCGTTGACCGCGTTCCGCATCTACTTCATCGAACCGATCAGCCAAGTCTGGCAGCTGCATGAACTGGCGATCAAGGCCGCCCCCCTGATCCTGATCGCGGTCGGACTGTCGGTCTGCTACAAGGCCAACATCTGGAACATCGGCGCCGAAGGCCAGTTCATCCTGGGCGGCATTGTCGGCTCGATCTTCCCCGTGCTGTTTCCGCAGTTCGAAGGCCCATTGGTGCTGCCGTTGATGCTTCTTTTTGGCATGATCGGTGGGGCCGCCTATGCCGCAATCCCGGCACTGCTGAAGACGCGCTTCAACACCAACGAGATCCTGACCAGCCTGATGCTGGTCTATGTCGCCCAGCTCTTCCTCGATTGGCTGGTGCGCGGGCCGTGGCGCGATCCGCAGGGTCATGGTTTCCCGCAGACCATCCAGTTCAACGACTCGGCTATCCTTCCGGAACTCCTCCCGGAATCCGGCAGGGCGAACTGGGGATTTGTCTTCGCGCTGATCGCGGCAGTGCTGATCTGGATTCTGATGAGCCGTATGCTGAAAGGCTTCGAGGTCCGCGTACTCGGCTCGAGCCCGAGGGCAGGGCGCTTCGCCGGTTTTGGCCTCAGCCGCATGGTTTTCTTTGCCTTTCTGCTATCGGGCGCACTGGCCGGGCTTGCCGGCATTTCGGAGGTCTCTGGCGCCATCGGGCAGTTGCAGCCTGTGATCTCGCCCGGCTACGGATTTACCGCCATCATCGTGGCATTCCTCGGCCGGCTCAATCCGCTGGGCATCGTTGCCGCCGGCCTTGTGCTGGCGCTGACCTATCTCGGCGGCGAGGCGGTGCAAAGCGCGCTCGGCATCTCCGACAAGGTGGCGCGCGTGTTCCAGGGGATGCTTTTGTTCTTCGTGCTCGGCTGCGACACGCTCATTCACTATCGCATCCGCCTGACCGGCCTTTCCGCGCCGAAACTCGAGGCAGCACCGAAGCTGGAGGAAGCCCGCTGATGGACATCACCGTCAACATCCTCTTGACCATCGCCACGGCGGCGACGCCGCTGCTGATAGCGGCGATCGGCGAACTGGTGGTCGAACGTTCCGGCGTGCTCAATCTCGGCGTCGAAGGCATGATGATCATGGGCGCGGTCGGCGGTTTCGGCGCCGGCTATCTGACCGGCTCGCCGTGGATAGGGCTGTTGGCGGCAATTGCCATGGGGGCAGTGTTCTCGCTTCTGTTCGCGGTCATGACCCTGTCGCTGGCCACCAATCAGGTGGCCACCGGCCTGTCGCTGACGCTGCTTGGCCTCGGCCTTTCCGGCATGATGGGGACGAATTTTGTCGGCCAGCCCGGCGAGAGGTTGCCTAACCTCGATATTCCCGGCCTGACCGCAATCCCCATCGTCGGCAGGCTGCTGTTCGGTCAGGATCCGATCTTCTACATCTCGATCGCGCTGACCGCCGCCGTCATGTGGTTCCTGTTCAAGACCCGCACCGGGCTCACTCTGCGTTCGATCGGCGACAGCCATGCATCCGCCCATGCGCTTGGCATCCACGTCATCCGCTACCGCTATCTTTCGGTGATTTTCGGCGGCGCTTGTGCAGGCCTTGCCGGCGGCCACCTGTCGCTGGTCTATACACCGCAATGGGTGGAGAACATGACCGCCGGCCGCGGGTGGATCGCGCTGGCTCTGGTCGTCTTCGCCTCCTGGCGGCCATGGCGGGTGTTAGCCGGCGCCTATATTTTCGGCGCGGTCTGGATCGGCCAGCTTCATGCACAGGCATTTGGCATTCCGGTCCCCTCGCAACTGCTTTCTTCGCTGCCCTATCTGGCAACCGTCGTGGTTCTCGTTCTAATCTCGCGTAACAAGCGTCTGACGATGATGAACACGCCGGCTTCCCTGGGCCAGCCCTTCGTTCCGGATCGTTGACAACAAAAAGACGGAAGCTCCAAGGCTTAACTCAGAGAGGTAACACAATGAAAAAACTGCTTATTGCCCTGATGGCGACGACGGCCGCATTGTCACTGGCGGCGTCAGCCGAGGCGGCGGACAAGTTGAAGGCCTGCTGGGTCTATACCGGCCCGATAGGCGATTTCGGTTACTCCTACCAGCACGACCAAGGCCGCCTCGAGGTGGAAAAGGCACTCGGCGACAAGGTCGAGACCGCCTATCTCGAGAACGTCTCCGAAGGCCCCGACGCCGATCGCGCCTTCGAACGCCTGGCACGCGAAGGTTGCAAGATCATTTTCGGCACGTCCTTCGGTTTCATGGACCCGGAAGTGAAGATCGCCAAGAAATTCCCCAAGGTGATGTTCGAGCACGCCACCGGCTACAAGACGGCCGAAAATCTCGGCATCTACAATGCGCGTTTCTATGAAGGCCGCTACGTGCTTGGCCAGATCGCCGCCAAGCAATCGAAGTCGGGCGTCGCCGGCTACATCGTTTCCTTCCCGATCCCGGAAGTGGTGATGGGCATAAATTCCTTCATGCTCGGCGCGCAGTCGATCAACCCGAACTTCAAGGCGAAGATCGTCTGGGTGAACTCCTGGTTCGATCCGGGCAAGGAAGCCGACGCAGCCAAGGCATTGTTCGACCAAGGCGCCGACATCATCGTCCAGCACACCGACTCGACCGCTGCTTTGCAGGTGGCGGAGGAGCGCAAGCTGCACGGCTTCGGCCAGTCCTCCGACATGATCAAGTTCGCGCCGCACGCGCAGCTGACCTCGCTGACCGACGAGTGGGGCCCGTACTACATCAGCCGGGTCCAGGCGGCGCTCGACGGCACCTGGAAGCCCGACAATGTCTGGCTCGGCATCAAGGACGGCGCCGTCAAGCTGGCGCCGTTCACCAATATGCCCGACGACGTCAAGGTGATGGCCGAGGCCACCACCAAGAAGATAGCCGACGGCTGGAATCCCTTCACCGGGCCGATCGTCAAGCAGGACGGCACACCATGGCTGAAGGACGGCGAGGTCGCTGACGACGGCACGCTGCTTGGGATGAATTTCTACGTGAAGGGCGTCGACGACAAGCTGCCACAGTAAGCAACCGGAAACACATCGAATGAAAGGGCGCCACGCGGCGCCCTTTTTGTTTTGGATTGAACGATATCAGACCGCCGAGCCGTAGAGGTCGTAAGCGTCGGCACGATCGATCTTGACCGTGACGATGTCGCCGGCGCGCAACGGCCGCCGCGACTGGATATGGACCGAACCGTCGATTTCGGGCGCATCGTATTTGGTCCGGCCCTTGGCCGAATTGCCATGTGCTTCGTCGATCAGGACCGGCAGGCGCTTGCCGATTTTCTTGGTGAGTTGCGTTGCCGAGATCTTCTGCTGGCGCTGCATGAAGCGGTGCCAGCGGGCTTCCTTGACCTCCTGAGGCACTTGCTCGAGGCCGAGCTCGTTGGCACGGGCGCCTCTGACCGGCTCGTATTTGAAGCAGCCGGCACGATCGATCCTGGCCTCGTCCAGCCAGTCGAGCAGCATCTCGAAATCGTCGTCCGTCTCGCCGGGGAAACCGACGATGAAGGTGGAGCGGATGGCGAGATCCGGACAAACCTCGCGCCAGCCGCGAATGCGCTCGAGCGTCTTTTCGCCATGGGCGGGCCGGCGCATGTTCTTCAGCACCTGCGGCGAGGCGTGCTGGAACGGGATGTCGAGATAGGGAAGGATAGTGCCTTCGGCCATCAGCGGGATGACGTCGGCGACATGCGGATAGGGATAGACATAGTGCATGCGCACCCAGACACCGAGCTTACCCAGCTCTTCCGACAGATCGAGGAATTTCGCCCGCACTTCGCGATCGCCGAACATGCTGGTCTGGTATTTGATGTCGATGCCGTAGGCGCTGGTGTCCTGCGAGATGACGAGGATCTCCTTGACCCCGGCCTTGGCCAGCTTCTCGGCTTCGCGCAACACGTCGGCGGCCGGCCGCGATACGAGATCGCCGCGCAGCGCCGGGATGATGCAGAAGGTGCAGCGGTTGTTGCAGCCTTCCGAAATCTTGAGATAGGCATAGTGGCGCGGCGTGAGCTTGACGCCCTGCGGCGGCAAAAGGTCGATATAGGGATCGTGGCTCGGGGGAGCGGCCTCATGCACTGCCGCCATCACGCTTTCATAAGCTTGCGGGCCGGTGATGGCGAGGACGTTGGGATGTCTTTCACGGATGACGTCCGGTTCGGCGCCGAGGCAGCCGGTGACGATGACCTTGCCATTCTCCGAAAGTGCCGAGCCGATGGCGTTGAGCGATTCGTCGCGGGCCGAATCGAGGAAGCCACAGGTGTTGACGACGACCAGGTCGGCGCCGTCGTGCTTGCGGGCGATCTCGTAGCCTTCGGCGCGCAGGCGCGTGATGATGCGTTCCGAATCCACAAGGGCTTTCGGGCATCCAAGACTGACGAAGCTGACACGAGGGGCGGACATCAAAGCTTTTCCGGATTTTCAGGATTGGCGGCGCAGTACCACAGTTGTTGCCGCATTGGTATGGGCAGCGGCTGCAGCGAAACGCAAGCGCCCCCGAAGGCTGGCCGAAGTCGAAGTGCCGGCCGATGCGAATTCGAGTCGATGCGTCAGCTCACCGCACTGCTGACATGCGGCAAGACTTCCACCGCGCCTCGATAGATCATATCGAGTGCGACATAGAAGATGATCAAAAGGCCGATATAGGCGATCCAGCGATGGCGGTGCAGCAGCTTGGCGATGAAGCTCGCGGCAAGGCCCATCAGCGCGATCGACAGGACCAGGCCGATCACCAGCACCTGGAAGTGATCGCGCGCTGCGCCGGCGACTGCCAGCACGTTGTCGAGCGACATAGAGACGTCGGCGATGACGATCTGCAATGCAGCCTGACCCAGCGTCTTCTTACGCGCCTTCCCGGCCACCATATTATCGCTGTTGATATCGGAATTGGACAACGCCTCGGTCGCCTCCACTTCGTCGGCATGGGAGGTGCGCAGTTCGCGATACATCTTCCAGCACACCCACAGCAGCAGGATGCCGCCGGCCAGCAGCAGGCCGACAATCTGGAGCAGAGTGACAGTGATAGCTGCAAAACCGATGCGCAGCACCGTCGCCGCCACCACGCCGATAAGGATCGCTCTCTTGCGCTGCTCGACCGGCAGGCCGGCAGCGGCAAGGCCGATGACAATGGCGTTATCGCCTGCAAGCACGAGATCGATGGCGATGACCTGGAGCAGGGCAGAGAAGCCCGCGGCGGTGAAAATTTGCATCGACTGGGAGTTCCCTTGCTGGTTGGCCGGCCGTTCGCGTCGAATGCCTGGAGGCCCTAACGTGTATGGTTCCCGCGCGTCAAGGGACTGGTTGGAACAAGGTCGGCAAACCGCCCGTCACGGCGGCAACATACAGAGTTTGCGACGATCGGCCCGAAACACCGGCGAAAATGCGGCCAGAGGTCGCGAATGCCTAGTTGTAGAGATTGTATTTGGGCCAGTCGCTTTCGGGAATTTCGTCGCCGATCCGGTAGCGGAGCTGCAGGACCTCCATATGGTCCGGCGCTGTCTCGCATTTGAATTTCAGCCGGTACCATTGTCCCTTGCTGCGAAACGCAGCGCCCGGGCTCCTGATCGCATCGGCGCCCATTTCGGGCGTCGCAAAGGCGTAAGCGACGACGCGATCGGCTCTGTATTTGTGGTCGTCGCGGGTGATCCGGTCGAGAATTTCGGCGTCGCATCGCTGCTCCAGCCGGGTTTGCGGGTCGAGTTTAAGCAGGCCGGCGCGCAATGCGCTGTCCATCGCGGTGGCCGGCCAAGCCACTATCGTCCATGCGAAAACCGCAGAAAATAGTTTATTCATAGGCGGGAGAAGCATCATATTCGGACGGAGAAATCAACCCGATCGGGGGTCACTTCCCGGTCATCTCGACGCAAGCCCAGGAGATTGCTTTCGGGACAAGGCTTCAAATGGCGGAGGGAGTGGGATTCGAACCCACGGTGGGCTTGCACCCACGCCGGTTTTCAAGACCGGTGCCTTAAACCGCTCGGCCATCCCTCCAAGGTGATTTTTCAATCACTTAGGATATCGCGAGAGGGCGGGTTCGAGCAGTCGGTACCGGATTGGCACCAGGACGTTCCCCGACCGGTTCGCGCTTCATTCCTGTAAAGCCGCATTCAACACCAAGTCAACCATGGCGACCGCACCTTTGGGCGCGATTCAGGACGGTGAGCAGCCCGGCATGGCGACCTGTGTTTTGTGCTGAGTGTGGAAAATCGTTTTTAAAACCCGCACAGACTATTAATCGTTGTGCGCCGATATGTTGGCGCATTAAACACATGTAAGTAAATCGTATTCCGGAGTTGATTTTGGCCGTACTTGGCGCTCTCCCGCCCGGTCTTCGCTGTAGACCAATTCGAGAAACCGACTGGGAGGGAGTGGTCGACTGTCTGTGCAGGGGCTTTCCGGCGCGTAACCGGAGTTACTGGATACAGGCTCTGACCCGTTTGTCGCAGCGGCCCGCAGTTGCCGAGTTCCCACAATATGGCTTTGTTTTGGAGCATGCCGGTCGGATCGTCGGCGTTGTGCTCACCCTTTATGCTCGCTACCAGGGGTCGGAGGGCGACGAAATCCGCTGCAATCTTTCAAGCTGGTCAGTCGACGCAGAATTCCGTCCCTACGGCGCCATGTTGGTTGCGGCGGTTCTCAAGCGAAGGGATGTGACCTACACGAACATTTCGCCGGCACAAGCGACATTGAAAGCCAACCGGGCGCTCGGCTTTCGGCTCTTCTCCAGCGGACAATTTACCTTCGTGCCGGCATTAAGTTCGGCGCAGCGGTCATGTCGCGTGCTCGAAGCGCGTCCCGATCTTCCGGAATTGGCGATGCTGTCCGAGAGTGAGAGATACATACTCTCTGAACACTCCACGCTGGGCTGCCTGTCGTTGATCTGCATTTGCGACGGAGCAGCGTTTCCCTTGGTGTTGATGCCGCGCCGAATGTTGCACGGTCTTATCCGATGCCATCAGATCATCTATTGCCGCTCGCTCGCGGATTTAAGCCGGTGCGCCGGTGCCGTGGGGCGCTTTCTCTTGCGAAGGGGAATCCTGGTTTGCTTTGTCGACGCCAAGGAGCCGATTCCAGGTTTGTTGGGGTGGTACCGCGCCAACAAGGGGCTGAAATACTTCAAGGGCCCCAGACCACCCGCACTTGGAGATCTGACGTTCACCGAGCTTGTGATATTCGGTCCCTGAATCTGCGCTCGGAGACATGCCAACGCCGGGCAGCAAAGCGTGCGGGCACGAATGGCGCTGGTGATCGATACGCGATGATTTTCATGCCGATCGGCGAGACGGTCGTGCCACAATCTCGCCCGGTTCCGACCACAATCGGTTAATACGGTGATAAACAATTCCTGCGCACAAAAGGATTGGGGTTGGGAGTCGCCGGCGTTTCTGGAGTGGGTGCTTTGGCACCGCCAACGTTAAAGCTGCGGTGCCTTCGTCGAGACTGTAGGGGACAATCGAAAATGCAGACTACGGCGCGCCCGCGTCTTCGTCGCGCTTCCGCTTTCGCGCTGTTTGCCTTGTCGGCAGCCTTTCTTGCGGCATGTGCCGGGCCGCAGCAAAAGGCGATGGTCAACAAGAAACCACGCTCCAAGGAATATTTTTCCGAAGCCGAATACGGTGTGAAAGCCAGCCCGCGCGTGATGTTCAAGACGTCTCGCGGACGCGATCAGCTCGGCAGACCCTATCAGGTGCGCGGCAAGTGGTACTATCCGAAGGAAGACAAGCGTTACGCCAAGGTTGGCCTCGCATCCTGGTATGGTGAGGCCTTCCACGGCCGGTTGACCGCCAACGGCGAAGTCTACGACATGGCAGATCTGACGGCGGCGCATCCGACCATGCCGCTGCCGAGCTATGCGCGGGTAACCAACATGAAGACCGGCAGTTCGGTGATCGTGCGCGTCAACGATCGCGGACCCTATCATGATGGACGCATCATCGATGTGTCTAAGCGCGCTGCTGAAATGCTCGATTATGCCAATATCGGTACGGCGGAGGTGAAGGTCGAATATGTCGGCCGTGCGCCGCTCGAAGGCAATGACGGTCAATATCTGATGGCCTCGTACCATCCCGGCAACAGGGCACCGGATCCATCGGACGGTCTGCCCAGCGGTGTCATGGTCGCCATGAATGGGCCGTCGCCGAGCCTGCCGGTAAGCGCCGCGGTGGTGCCGTTCCCCGGTCAGCTGACGAATTCCGGGCAGGCATCGGAAGCTGTCGTTGCGACGCAGGCACCGGCCTCCGGCGATGTGACGCTGCCCGAATTTGGACCGATCGTGCCGGAGCGTCCGGAAATCAACCTGCCGGCGCAATCGCCATTCACTGTGGCGTCGCTGTCCTATGCCAATGAGCGCGTGCAGCGCGCCTCCAACGCCTTCGCCGCGCTGGATGGCGTCGGCATGTCGCCCGCCGAGATTCTTCAATCCTGGAAACGGCAAGCTCCTCCAGCCGGGTCGCCCACGGACTATGTCGCGGCGGGTTCGTTCGAGGATGCCGCCGAAGCCGAGCGGGTGGCGGCCAAACTTTCCAGCTTCGGCAAGACCGAGATCCAGCGCTCCGAACTCGACGGCAAAGGCTGGTACTCGGTCAACTTCTATGCCGACGGCCATGGCAGCCTGGACGAGATGCTGCAGGCCGCGTGGTCGCATGGTGCGCCGGATGCGCTTGCCGTACGCAACTGATGGCGGGTCGCCTGGCTTTCTCGTGCGCGATTGATCCGCCGTGGAAAAGCCTGCTAGCTTCGGCCAACTTGCAAAAGAGCGCCGGCTGACTGGTCGAACCCGATGAAATTTTTCCGTCCTTCCACCGGGCTCATGACGCTCGGCCTGCTGCTGCTCTCGCTTGTGCCGGTCTCAGCACAGCTTTTCGAGACCAAGGCCGCGCAGGCCTTCATGATCGACGCCGAAACCGGCACCGTGCTGTTTTCCAAGGATGCGGACAGGTTGATCCCGCCGGCCTCGCTGGCCAAGCTGATGACGATGGAAGTGGTCTTCGACGCCATCAAATCAGGGCGCATGACGCTCGACGACACTTTCGTGGTCAGCGAGAACGCCTGGCGCAAGGGCGGCGCTCCTTCGGGGACATCGACCATGTTCGCGAAACTCAAGTCGACGATCCGGCTGGAGGACCTGATCCAGGGCGTGACCGTGCAGGCGGCCAATGACGGCTGTATCGTCATCGCTGAAGGAATGGCCGGGTCCGAAGCGAATTTCGCGGCGCAGATGACCGAGCGCGCCCGCCAGATCGGCTTGCAGAAATCGACCTTCGTCAATTCCACCGGTCTGCCGGCCGACGGGCAGCAAACGAGCGTTCGCGAGCTTGCGCTTCTGGCCCTGCATATCTGGCGCAACTACCCGGATCTCTACCGCTTTTATGGCCAGAAGGATTTTAGCTGGAACAAGATTTCCCAGAGGAACCGCAACCCGTTGCTGGCCATGGATATAGGCGCCGACGGCCTTGCAGTCGGCGCCAGCGAGCAATCCGGATTCGGCATAGTCGGCTCGGTCAGCCACAATGGAACAAGGATGATTGCGGCAATGAGCGGACTGGCAAACGACCGCGAGCGCGCCGAGGAAGCGCGAAAGCTGCTCGACTGGGGCGTTCGCTCGTTCGAGAAGACGGAGATATTCGCCAAGGACGAAGTGGTTGGCGAAGCCCAGGTCTTTGGCGGCTCCAAATCCGGCGTCGCGTTAAAGGCTAATGGACCCGTGGAGATCTTCCTACCGATCGCCAACCGCGACAAGCTCACCGCCAGAATTGTCTATGACGGACCGGTGGCAGCGCCGGTGGAGGAGGGGCAGCCGGTGGGTACGCTGCGCGTCTGGATCGGCGATACGCTGAGCCAGGAGACGCCGCTTTTTGCCGCCGAGTCGATCGGTGTCGGTTCGTTGCCGCAACGCGCGCTCGATGCCGCCAAGGAACTGGCCGTCGGCTGGCTGCGTTAGCACCGTCGCGGTGGACCTTTTTTCCCGCCGGGACTATACGGTCCCCGAAGTATGGACAAAGGCTTTGGCGCGCGGATTTTTCATCACTTTTGAAGGCGGCGAAGGAGCAGGCAAGTCGACGCAGATCGGGCGGCTGGCAAAGAAGATGCGCGCCAAGAAATACGATGTACTGGTGACGCGTGAGCCGGGTGGCTCGCCCGGCGCGGAGGCGGTTAGGCATGTCCTGCTTTCAGGCGCAGCCGAGCCGTTCGGCCCCAAGATGGAAGCGCTGCTTTTCGCCGCCGCGCGTTCCGACCATGTCGAACAGGTCATCCGGCCGGCAGTCGAGCGCGGCTCGGTCGTGCTTTGCGACCGCTTCATGGATTCCTCTCGCGTCTACCAGGGCGTCACCGGAGGCCTCGACCCGGCATTCATGGACGCGTTGGAGAAGGTCGCCATCAACGGCATGGTGCCGGACATGACGCTGATCTTCGACATCGACCCCGCCGAGGGACTGAGGCGCGCTACCGCCCGACGGGGCAGCAGTGACGGCCCGGACCGCTTCGAGAAGGAAACATTGGCCATCCACCAGCGCCGCCGCGAGGCGTTTCTGACGATCGCCGCGGCTGAACCCGAACGCTGCGTCGTCGTCGATGCATCAGCCGACCCGGACACGGTGGAGGATGTCGTTACCGCCACCGTCTTCGCGGCTCTCGAGAAGATGATGCCGGCGCAAAGCAGACAGGCGGCGCCGGCATGATTTTCGAACGCATCGCACCCGAACAGCACGATACGCTGGACGGGGTGCCGGAGCCATCCGAGACGCCGCGTCTCGTCGGACATCTTCAGGCCGCCGATATGCTTGCCGCCGCCTATCGCTCGGGAAAGCTGCCGCACGCGCTGATCTTTGCCGGGCCGGTCGGCATCGGCAAGGCGACGCTGGCCTTTCACCTGGCGCATCACCTGTTGAAGCACCCGGCCTTCGGGCAGGCGCCGGAAGGCCTTGCCGTTCCCGATCCGGCATCGTCGCTGTTTCGTCAGATCGCCACCGGCGCGCATCCTTCGGTGCTGCATCTTACGCGCCCCGCAAACGACAAGACCAAGAGCTTCAAGACCGTGGTCACAGTCGACGAGATCCGCAAGGTCAGCCGCTTTCTGTCGCTGACCTCGCATGACGGCAGCTACCGGGTGGTTATCGTCGATCCCGCCGACGACATGAACACCAATGCTGCCAATGCCTTGCTGAAGAATCTTGAAGAACCACCGGCGCGCACCTTGTTCATCCTCATCGTCCATGCGCCGGGCAGCCTGCTGCCGACGATCCGGTCGCGCTGCCAGATGGTGCGGTTGGCGCCGCTCGATGCCGAGAGCTTGATGACGGTTCTGGAGGGCATCGAGCCACCGCCACCGGAGGATCCTGCGGCGCGCGCGGCGCTGGCGGAACGGGCAGGGGGCAGCGCCCGCAATGCGATCCTGCTGACGCAATATGGCGGGCTGGAAATCGCCGCCACCCTCGACGCCCTGGTGATGGCCAAAAAGACAGATGTCGCCGGCGCCTACCGTCTTGCCGATGCGGTCGCCGGCCGCGACCAGGCGATCCAGTTCGACATCTTCAATCGCCGTGCGCTCGACCTGCTGTCGGAGGGCGCCAGCCAAGCCGCGCTGGCCGGCGATCTGGCGCGGGCCAAAACGCTGTCGGATACTTGGCACGAGGCTTTGAACGCTATATCTGAAACCGAGACCTACAACCTCGACAAGAAGCAGCACGCCCTGACCATGATCGACCGCCTGAATTCTGCAATGCGAATGTGACGGCCGCTGGCATGGCTTTGAAGCCCCTGAGCATTGATCCCAATCAATCGCAGGAACTTCGAAGCCACCACATTGGCGTCGGATGGCAATTGCCGTTTCGATGCGATATCTCACCGCGACATCTTTCATTCAGACATTCATGACGGCTCATCCATGGCACGCGAAAAATACTACGTCACGACGCCGATTTTCTATCCGAACGGCAAGCCGCATATCGGCCATGCCTACAATGTCATCGCCAGCGACACGCTCGCCCGCTTCCAGCGGCTCGACGGCAAGGACGTCTTCTTCGTCTCGGGAACCGACGAGCACGGTTTGAAGATGCAGCAGACGGCGGACGCCGAAGGCCTAACGCCGAAAGCGCTTGCCGATCGCAACTCGGCGATCTTCCGCTCGATGCTCGAAGCGACCGGTTGCTCGAACGACGTTTTCATCCGCACCACCGAGGAGCGTCATTACAAGGCCTGCCAGGCGATCTGGACGCGCATGGCTGAGAATGGCGACATCTACCTCGACCGCTACAGCGGCTGGTATTCGGTGCGGCAGGAAGCCTATTTCGACGAGGCCGAAACCAAGGTCGGTGACGACGGCGTGCGCCGCGAACCACTCGGCTCGCCGGTCGAATGGACCGAGGAAGAGAGCTATTTCTTCCGCCTTTCCGCCTATCAGGACAGACTGCTCGCGCTCTACGAGAACAGCCCCGAATTCGTTGGACCGGCGGAGCGGCGCAACGAAATCATCAGCTTTGTCAAATCCGGCCTGAAGGATCTGTCGATCTCGCGCACCACATTCAAATGGGGCGTGCCGGTGCCCGGCGATGAGAAGCATGTGATGTATGTCTGGGTCGATGCACTAACCAACTACATCACCGCCGCCGGTTATCCGGATCCGGCCAATGAGAGATGGTCTTTCTGGCCGGCAAACGCCCACGTCATCGGCAAGGACATCATCCGCTTCCACGCGGTCTACTGGCCAGCATTCCTGATGTCGGCTGGCATCGAATTGCCGAAGCGCGTGTTCGCGCATGGTTTTCTGTTCAACCGTGGCGAGAAAATGTCGAAGTCGGTCGGCAATGTCGTCGATCCGTTCGCGATGATCGAGCACTACGGCCTTGACCAGGTGCGCTATTTCTTCATGCGCGAAGTGCCGTTTGGCCAGGACGGCAGCTACAGTCACGATGCCATCGTCAACCGCACCAATGCCGATCTTGCCAACGATCTCGGCAATCTGGCGCAGCGCTCGCTGTCGATGATCGCCAAGAACTGCGGCGGCGTGGTGCCTAAGCGCGGCGAATTGAGCAATGCCGACAAGGCGATCCTCGATCAGGCCAATGCCGCCCTTGTCACGGCGCGCAGGACGATGGCCGACCAGGGCATCCATCTGGCGCTGGCGGCGATCTTTGGCGTGGTGGCGGAAGCCAACCGCTATTTCGCCGGCCAGGAGCCATGGGCGCTGAAGAAGACCGATCCGGCACGCATGGAAACGGTGCTGTGGACGACGGCTGAAGTGATCCGGCGTGTCGGGCTGCTGTGCCAGCCCTTCATTCCGGAGTCGGCGGCAAAGCTGCTCGACCTTTTGGCGGTGCCGGCGGACAGCCGCGATTTCGCGAATGTCGCCGAGGCTCACGCGCTGGTATCCGGCACGGCACTGCCGGCACCGGAACCGGTATTTCCACGCTATGTCGAGCAAACGGATACAAGCGCCTGATGCTGGTCGACAGTCACTGCCATCTCGACTTTCCGGATTTCGCCGAGGAGCGGGCGGCCATCGTCGCCCGCGCCCTTGCGGCCGGTGTCGGCCGCATGGTGACGATCTCGACGCGGGTGAAGCGGTTTCAACAAGTGCTTGAGATTGCGGAGACTTTCGATGAGGTCTATTGCTCGGTCGGTACCCATCCGCACAATGCGGCCGAAGAGCTTGATGTGACTGTCGAGGATCTGGTGCGGCTGTCCGATCATCACAAGGTGGTGGCGATCGGCGAGGCCGGGCTCGATTATTTCTACGATCATGCGCCGCGCGATGCACAGGCGCAGGGCTTTCGCACCCACATCGCCGCGGCTCGTGAGACCGGTCTGCCGCTGGTCATCCATTCACGCGACGCCGACGACAACATGGCTGATATCCTCGAAGAAGAAACAGGGAAGGGCGCCTTCCCCTTCATCTTGCACTGTTTTTCATCGGGGCGCCGGCTGGCCGAGATCGGCGTGGCGCTCGGCGGCTACGTTTCGTTTTCCGGCATCCTGACTTTCAAGAACTCCGCCGAGCTGCGCGCCGTCGCCGCCGATGTGCCGCGCGACCGTCTGCTGGTCGAAACCGACGCGCCATACCTTGCGCCGATCCCGTTTCGCGGCAAGCGCAACGAGCCTGCCTATGTCGCGCATACAGCCAAGGTGCTGGCCGACACGATCGGCGTCAGCGAGGCCGAGATCGCTGCTATCACCACCGACAATTTCTTCCGGTTGTTCAGGAAAATGCCGCGCCCGAGCGCGCCGGGCGCCTGACGCATGAGCGATCGGTTGCGTCTTACCGTCCTCGGCTGCGGCTCATCGCCGGGCACGCCACGCATCACCGGCGACTGGGGCAATTGTGATCCGACCAACCCAAAGAACCGGCGCATGCGCACCGCAGCGCTCGTCGAGCGGATCGCGGCGAATGGCGCCAGGACCACGGTCGTCATCGACACCGGCCCGGATTTTCGCGAGCAGATGCTGCTGGCATCGGTCAGGCGCATCGATGCGGTCGTCTATACGCATCCGCATGCCGACCACATCCACGGCATCGACGATTTGCGCGGCTTCGTGCTCGAGCAGCGCCACCGGATCGACATCCATGCCGATCAGGTTACCATGCTGCGGCTGAGGGAAGCGTTCCGCTACTGTTTCGAAACACCGAAAGGCAGTTCGTATCCGCCGATCGTCAACGCCCATATCATCGACCACAACAGGCCGGTGGTGATCGAAGGCGAGGGCGGCGCCCTCACCATCGAACCGCTGCCGCAAATCCACGGCGACATCATCTCACTGGGTTTTCGTATCGGCAATCTCGCTTATTGCCCTGACATCAGCGACTTTCCGGGAGCGACAGCCGAGCGTATGCGCGGGCTGGACATGCTGGTCATCGACGCGCTGCAATACACCTTCCATCCGAGCCATCTGTCGCTTGGCCAGGCGCTCGGCTGGATCGAAAGACTGGCGCCGAAGAACGCGGTGCTGACGCATATGCATGTGCCGCTCGACTACGCCACGGTAATGGCCGAGACGCCGGCCAACGTCGAGCCTGCCTATGACGGCATGACGATCGAAATCCCTTACAAATCAGCGTAAAGGACCAAGGTTTTCATAGCTGGGTTACAGAGTTCGCTCCAAACCGCCCAGCGGCTCGCTTATGCTATCTTCGCCACGTCCTATCGGCCATGTCAGTTCCATAATCTATCTTATGCGACTGAAGCCTGTAGCGTCCACTGAAGCCTGTAGCGTCCGTTGGCAGCGAGACAGCATTTGTGGGGCAACGGCGTGCTAGGGTTGCGAATCATGAACACACTGCTTGCAAGTCTTGCCCTCACCCTCGCCTGCGCATTCACTGACGCGCGAGCGCAGGACTTTGATCGTGCGCCAGGCGAGAATGACCTGGCTTTCGCGAAACGCGTGGTTGGGTTCGCGGACAACGCTGATCCGCACACCACAGCCGTGACCTGGAACGGCCTCCAGACACTGTTCGTCGATTACCAGACCACTGAGGAATATCCGGAACGCCCACTCGTCGCACTACAGCAGCAACCCGACGGGTACCGTACAATCCAGGTCACGCTTGGCGAACACGAAGGCGGCACGCCAGAGATTACAGCGCTCGGCCTCGTCAACGCCGATCACGATCCGGCAAAGGAACTGACTGTCATACTTGCCTGGCCTGTTTCGCACTACGACGTTTCGGGGACGCTCTACGAAGTTCGCATCTTCGACGTCCCCAAACCGGGCCAGAAGGCGCTGACGCAATTGAAAGTGAGCCAAAAGTTCGACGCCACCTGCGACTGCGGATGGCGCGACGGCACGACGAAGCGTTTCCGTTTCAAGACGATCAGGGCGGTCAAGGCTGAATTGAAGCGCTTGGGCTATTAGCCGCCGGCGAGGGCTCGCTTGCCGGATGCTGCCCCCGCCTACCCGGTGACCGGCAATCGTCACGAGCGCCGGCACAGGCTGGGTCGCTCGTCAGAATTCCATATCCCCGAAGTCACCGCCATTATCGGAGCTGGCATCGTCTGCCTGGTCGGCTTCGTCCGGCTGCGGTGCCGGCCGTTCGGCTGCCTGCGCTTCGCTGCCGCCAAACATGCCGGCGATCGCATTGCCGAGCAGCACGCCGCCTGCCACCCCCATCGCGGTCTGCGCGGCGCCGGCAAGGAACCCGCCGCCGGCCCGCTGTGACTGGTCTTGTGGCTCCTCCGCGGCAGCAGAGGCGGTGCGCCCTACCCGCGGAACCGAGCCTGAGCGCCTGCCGCCGCTGCGGCCGAAGAAGCCACTGAGCGGTCCACCGCCGGCAGGCTGCCGCGCCTGCTCCTCCAGCTCTTCGATGCGCGCCTGCGCTGCGTTCAGGGCCCGCTCCTGCACCACGATCGTCTGTGCCATGTAGTATGGCGCCCCAGGCTGCTGGGTGATCTGGTCCTGGATCAAGCGTTCCGCTTCGGCATCGCGCGGCGGCGCCTGGCGCTCGACATTTGCGAGCTTCTCGAAGAGCTGTCCGATCGCCTGCTGGTCGTTTCTGTCCATGATGTACTATTCCGGTCTCGGTCCGACGCGGCTATTCGCGCTCGCCGGTGAAGTTCAGCAACAGCTGGAAGATGTTGACGAAGTTCAGATAGAGCGAGAATGCACCAAAAACGGCGAGCTTTTGCTGTGTTTCGGCGCCGAAGTTTTCGGCGTACTGCTCCTTGATCGTCTGCGTGTCCCAGGCCGTGAGCCCGACGAAGACGGCGATGCCGATCACCGAGATCGCAAACTGCAGCGCTGTCGAACCCAGGAAGATATTGACGATGCTGGCGATCACCACGCCGATCAGGCCCATGATCAGGAAGGACGAGAACTGCGTCAGGTCGCGACTGGTCGTATAGCCATAAAGGCTGGTGGCGCCGAACATGGTGGCGGCGATGAAGAAGGTGCGGGCGATGCTGGTGCCGGTAAAGACCAGGAACACGGAAGCCAGCGACAGACCCATGACCGCGCAGAACGCCCAGAACATTGCCTGGGCCCCGGCCGCCGACATCGTCTGCATACGGAACGAGAACAGCAGCACAAAGGCCAGCGGCGCCAGCATCACCACCCATTTCAGCGGGGTGGAGAAGATCGGCACGTAAAGGGCGGGCGTGGAGGCCACCACGAGGGCGATCACGCCCGTAACGACGAGGCCAAGGCCCATGTAGTTATAGACGCGCAGCATGTGCCGGCGCAGGCCTTCGTCGTAGACGGCTCCGGCTCGGGCTCTGGTCCCAATGTATCCCAGATTGTTCATTTGGTTCTCCTTCTTAGAGGTAGTCGATCAGTAGAGTGTTTTGGCGAGCGCTTCGGCCGTGCGATCGAGGCCGCGGACATCGCTACGTGCGACGACTGCGTAGGCGACCTCGCCGATCTGGAAATAGGCCGAGGAAACCTCGCCCGACGGAACGACAGTCGGCTTGACGACGTCGAATGTTCCGGGCCGGATGGCGAACAGCGAGAGCAGCCCCATCTCTTTTGTCTCGACAGCCATCTCGACGCTCGGGCCGAACTGCGATGGGTAGATCTGCACGTCACGGACCGTCCAGTCCGTTGGCAGCGATGGCATGACGATCGCCGTGGCGGCGCGGATTTCGTCGGCATTGTAGCCGGGCGCCTCGAGTTGTGACGACATCGCCTCGCGCACGAGCGTCGTCCGATGCGCCCGGACTGCGTCCTCCACATAGGCGGGCGGATGGGTCGAAGCGACGACTTCCGTCACCGATATCGGTCCGATGAGCCCGTTCGCAAGCCAGCCGGCGGCGACGAAAACAGCGACAGCCGCCGCGCGCTGCAAAGCACCAAGGACACGGCCGCGCGCTAACCCCCGCTCCAGCCGCCGTGCCGCATCAGCCGTCGCCGGCCGCGCCATGCCTTTCGATCCGGCAAGCGCCACGCGCAGCTCGTCACGCGTCCTCAGATCAGTCATCACCCGCGCGGCCGCTTCCGGGCGAGCCGAAAGGAACGCCTCGACCTCGATGCGACGAGCAACGTCCAGCTGATCGTCGACATAGGCGTCGAGATCGGTGTCGGTGACGGGATCGCGCAGTTGGTTCATGATCCACCTCCGACGATCTTCAGATGGCTTTTCGTGCGTGCCGGTGCCGCGTCCTCCATCTCGCGGAGTGCCGCACGCGCCCTGCCGATGCGCGACATCAGCGTGCCAAGCGGCACGCCGCTAACCTCGGCCGCCTCGCTGTAGCTAAGCCCCTCGATGGCGACGAGATGCAGCGCGCAACGTTGCTCTTCCGGCAATGTGAAAAAAGCGTCGCGCACCTGTGCCAGCCGGACGGAATGTTCCTGCGGAGCCTGGACGCTGGCCTCGGTGAGATGGCCGGCCTGTTCGATGCGCACCGCTTCGGATTTGCGGGATCGCAAGCCGTCGATGAACGCATTGTGGACGATTGACAGCAGCCATACGCGAAGATTTCCGCCTGAGCGGAAGCTGCCGCGTCGCTCATAGGCACGCACCAGCGCATCATGCACCAGATCCTCTGCATCGGCGCTGTCGCGCGTCAGCGAGCGTGCGTAGCGGCGCAGCGAACCGAGCTGTCCCAGAATATCGAAGCGTGGCATCGGCCGTTTCATGTCCTGTTTACGGAGCAGGTCGGGGTTTTAATCCCGCTCTCCCCGAATTTTTTCGGCTCGCCGCGCTCTCGTCCTGGGAGATCTCGGGCCTGCCCTCGCCCGGCAGATAGTATCGGCCGCCCTCGAGGCAAACCGGCGCCGAGTTGGCGCATATGAAACCGCTGGCAAAGCACGGCCGGTTTGCGTATCACTCCGCCGCCAACGGAACCTTATCGATGTTCGAAAATCTCCAGCCCGCGCCCGCCGACAAGATCCTTGCCTTGATCGGGCTCTATCGCGCCGACCCGCGTCCCGACAAGGTCGATCTTGGGGTCGGCGTCTATAAGGATCGCGACGGCAAGACGCCGGTGATGCGCGCGGTGCGCGAAGCCGAAAAGCGGCTGCTGCGAGGCCAGGACACCAAGACCTATCTCGGCCTTGCCGGCGATACCGCCTTCAACGCGGCAATGGCTAGGTTGGTGTTCGGCCCAACCGCCGACATGACGCGCATTCGTGCGGCACAGGCGCCCGGCGGCTCCGGCGCGCTGCGGCTGGTGGCAGAGCTGCTGAAAAGGACCCGCGCCGACGCGACGGTCTGGCTATCGGATCCGACATGGCCGAACCACATGCCGGTGATGCGCGCCGCTGGCCTGCAGATACGCGAGTACCCCTATTTCGACGTTGCTTCTGGTGCGGTTCGCTTCGACGACATGCTGGATGCGTTGAGAACCGCGAATCCCGGCGACGTCGTGCTGTTGCATGGCTGTTGCCATAACCCGACGGGCGCCAATCTAGACATCTCGCAATGGGCTGCCGTTGCCGATCTCGTCGTTGAGCGTGGTCTGCTGCCCTTTGTCGACATCGCCTATCAAGGCTTTGGCGAGGGGCTTGATGCGGATGCCGCCGGCTTGCGCCTGCTGGCGGCGAAAGTTCCGGAAATGGTCGTTGCCTCGAGCTGCTCGAAGAACTTTGCCGTCTATCGCGACCGCGTTGGTGCAGCGCTGATCATGGCGAAAGACGGTGCGCAGGCGGATATGGCGATGGGCCAGATGCTGTCGGCGGCGCGCGCCATGTATTCGATGCCGCCGGACCATGGCGCGGCTGCGGTGCGCATGGTGCTCGAGGACGCTACGTTGCGGGCCGACTGGGAAGCAGAGCTTGAAGAGATGCGCCTGCGCATGCTGCGGCTGCGCGTCCAGTTCGCCGAAGCGCTGCGGCGGCAGTCCAACTCCGACCGTTTCGATTTCGTCGCCAGCCATCGCGGCATGTTTTCCCGGCTTGGCCTGTCGGAAGCGCAAGTCGAGCGGCTGCGCGCCGAGCATGGCATCTACATGGTCGGCGACAGCCGCATCAACGTTGCCGGCCTGCCCGAGGACGGCATGGACGCGCTCGCCAAGGCGATTGTCTCCGTGCTCGACTGATACTTTTTGCTTGACCATGATCTTTTCCGAAAACCGGCTTCCACGATCATGGTCTGGCCGCCGATCTGTGGACAAGGCGCCCTCACCGGCTGAAGCCGTTGGCCGCACAGCCGTGTACAGGATAGCGTTTCCCAGATGAAACCCTCGAAAGACATTTCCCGGCTGATCGAGATCATGGCAGCGCTGCGGGCGCCGGAAACCGGCTGCCCGTGGGATATCGAGCAGGACTTTTCGACAATCGCGCCATACACGGTAGAGGAAGCCTACGAAGTGGCGGACGCCATCGCGCGGGGCGACCTGGACGATCTGCGCGATGAACTCGGCGATCTCCTGTTGCAAGTGGTCTACCACGCGCAAATGGCCGAGGAGGCCGGCGAATTCTCATTCGGCGATGTGGTCGAGGCCATCACCACAAAAATGATCCGCCGCCACCCGCATGTTTTCGGCGACGAAAAGGCGCGCAGCGCCGGCATGGCGAAGGGCATGTGGGAAAAGATCAAAGCGGAGGAAAAAGCGGAGAAGCGCAGCGCCCGCCTCGTCCGAGGGCTCGACCCCGAGGACCATGGCAAGGGCTTTCTCGACAGCGTGCCGGTCGCCCTGCCCGCGCTGACCCGGGCCCTCAAACTGCAGGAAAAGGCCGCCCGCGTCGGCTTCGACTGGAGCGAGGCGGCACCGATCCTCGAAAAGATCGAGGAGGAGATCGGCGAATTACGCGAAGCGCTGGCCAAAGGCGACAGCGCACCGATCAAGGACGAGTTCGGCGACATGCTGTTTGCGATCGTCAATCTCGGCCGGCACCTCAAAATCGATTCCGAAGCGGCACTCAGCGGCACCAACGAAAAATTCCGGTCGCGCTTCCACCATGTCGAGCAGGCGCTGCAAGCGTCGGGAAACAGCCTCGAAGAGGCGACGCTGGACGAGATGGAAGCGCTCTGGCAGCAGGCAAAAAGCGCGAAATAAACGCCCTACCCATTGTTTTGACGTCGCAATCGGCTTTCTATCTCTTGTCGAGCACTGTGTGTGGCCTTGAGCGCGATGGTCACGCTGCCATCCTCATTGTCATCACGCGAGACGATGTCGCCGTTGCGGTAAAGCCAGTCGACGACGCCGAGTTGGTCGGCCTTGAGCGTGACGGTGAACGTCTCCAGTTCGCCCGACATCATCGTCTCGATGATCGCCTTCAGCGCATCGATGCCTTCGCCGGTAACCGCCGATATGGCGATAGGCGGCGCCTTCCTGCCGTCAGCACCATCGGCAAGCAGCCGCGCGCGGTTGCCCTCGTCGAGCCGGTCGATCTTGTTCCACACTTCGATGACGCGCTTGCTATCGCGGGCATCAACGCCGAGATCGGCAAGGATGCGCTCGACATCTTCGGCCTGTGCGGCCGTATCGGGGTCGGAGATATCGCGCAGATGAATGACGAGGTCTGCCTCGACCACTTCCTCCAGTGTCGCCCTGAAGGCCGCGACCAGATGCGTTGGCAGGTCGGAAATGAAGCCGACCGTATCGGAAAGGATGACCGGCGTTCCGTGCGGCAGGCGCACGCGGCGCAGCGTCGGGTCGAGCGTGGCAAACAGCATGTCTTCCGCCAGCACCCCTGCTCCGGTCAGCCGGTTGAACAGCGTCGACTTGCCGGCATTGGTGTAGCCGACGATCGCCACCACCGGAAACGGCACCTTCTTGCGCTTGGCGCGGTGCAGGTCGCGGGTGCGGCGCACCGTTTCGAGCTCATGCTTCAGCTTGGTGATCTTGTCCTGCAACACACGCCGATCCGACTCGATCTGCGTCTCGCCAGGGCCGCCGAGAAAGCCGGCGCCGCCGCGCTGGCGCTCAAGGTGGGTCCAGCTCCGCACAAGGCGGCCCTTCTGGTAGTTGAGATGGGCAAGGTCGACCTGCAGCGTGCCTTCCTTGGTGCGGGCGCGCTCGCCGAAAATCTCCAGGATCAGCCCGGTGCGGTCGAGCACCTTGGCGTTCAACTCTTTTTCGAGATTGCGCTGCTGTACCGGTGTCAGCGGATGATCGACAATGACCACTTCCGCGTGCCCCTCTTTGACGATCTCGGCGAACTCCGCGACCTTGCCGCTGCCGAGCAAGGTCGCCGGGCGTGGATCGTTGACGGTCACCACTGCCGTGTGGACCAGGTCAAGGTCGATGGCGCTGGCGAGGCCGACCGCCTCGTCGCGACGGGCCTCGGCGGAACGGGTCAGGCGCGGGCGATTGGTGTCGTCGTTGCCACGCGGCTGCCGGGTAAGCACCGGCACGATGACCACCGCCCGGGTCGGACCGTTGGCCTCTGTCCCGGTCTGATGTGCTGGTTTTCCGCGAACGCTGCGGTCCGCGTCTTTCTCACGTGCCAATCAGGCGCCCTGGCTTTCCTCACCATCGAACATCTGAACCGGCTGGCTCGGCATGATCGTGGAAATGGCGTGCTTGTAGACGAGCTGGGAATGGCCGTCGCGACGCAGCAGAACGCAGAAATTGTCGAACGAAGTGACCACGCCGGTCAGCTTCACGCCGTTGATGAGAAAGATGGTGAGTGGGTTTTTGCTCTTGCGAACTGAATTCAGGAACAGGTCCTGAAGATTTTGCGATCGTTCCGCCATTGTTCTTGTCTTTCGCCGATCCCCTTCGGTTTGCAAGCCAATGCGCCAAATTAGCTGGCACATGTCAAGCACGCAAACACCATCTTGCCGTCAGTAACGACAAGCAGAACGAGATATATTGATGTTCATTCCATCTGTGCGGTTATCAGGCTGGACTTTTTTCCGCAACGTCAAAAAAGGCCCGCCGTAGTGAAACTGTTATCGAGCCCGGGTGGCCGTTGGCGACGGGAGCGCCATCGATTGCCACCACCGGCATGGCGATCGTGGTCGCGGAGCTGATGAAAACCTCGCGCGCGGCCTTGGCCTCGGCAACCGAAAAGCCGCGCTCCTCGATCTTCAGGCCGAGCTTGGCGGCGACATCGAACAGTGTCGTGCGGGTGATACCGCGCAGGATGCCATGCTCGGCCGGCCGCGTCACCAGCACGCCGTCCCTGGTGATGATCCAGGCGTTCGACGATCCACCTTCCTTGACGGTGCCGTCAACATCGACGAACCACGCCTCCTGGGCGCCTGCTTCCTTGGCTTTCTGTTTGGCCAGCACGTTCGGCAACAGGCCGACCGACTTGATATCGACCCGATCCCACCGGTTCTCCGGCACCGTGATAACCCGGATCCCGCTCTCGGCCCGCTTCGCGGCAGCTGCAGGATCGGCTTTTTTGGCGGTCACCACCAGCGACGGCTTCGTGCCCGCCGGCGGGAAGAAAAACTCACGGCTGGCGACACCGCGTGTCACCTGGACATAGACCAGGCCGTCGACGACATGGTTGCGGCGCACCACCTCGCCCATGACGAGCGGCAGCACGCCGCGCGTGATCGGCCAGTCGATCGAGAGTTCGGTGAGCGAGCGGTTCAATCGGGCGAGATGGCGCGGCATGTCGACGATGAAGCCCCGCGCCACCTCGCAGACCTCGTAGACGCCGTCGGCGAATTGATAGCCACGGTCCTCGATGTGCACGGAAGCTTCGGCGTGAGCGACATAGCGTCCGTTCACATAGGCAATGCGCGGCATGGATAACCCCTGGAGAAGTCAGCGCATGAGCCCGAAAATCGGAATCGATTTCGGAAAGGATCATGCGCAAAAATCAAAATGCTACAGCCTCCTTTGTGCGTCCCAAAGACGCGCGGCGCTGCAGTGCTCTTATGCGATTCCACGACCGCCGTAACCGGTAATTGCGTGGGCCACGGCTGGTTTGGCTCTCAGACGCCCAGCGACTTCAGCTTGCGGTGCAGTGCAGAGCGTTCCATGCCGATAAACTCTGCCGTCTTCGAGATGTTGCCGCCAAAACGGTTGATCTGGGCGATCAGATAGTCCTTCTCGAATTGTTCGCGTGCTTCACGCAGCGGCAGTGCCATTATGTGCTGATCGGACTTGGTTGGAGTGCGCGGCATGACGTCGCCGATCTCGGCTGGCAGGAGGTCGGCGGTGATCGGCGCATCGACATCGTCGCCGCGCGCCAGGATCATCAGGCGCTCGACATTGTTGCGCAACTGCCGAACGTTGCCCGGCCAGTTGTGCGCCTGCAGCACCGCCAGCGCGTCGTCGCCGATGCGGCGCGGCTTGATGCCGGCCTGGCGAGCGATCTGCTTCATGAAATTGTCGACCAGATAAGGAATGTCCTCGCGACGCTCGGCCAGTCCCGGCACCATGACCGGAACCACGGCCAGGCGATGATAAAGGTCCTCACGGAAACGGCCGTCGGCGATCATGGCTTCCAGGTTCTGCGAGGTCGACGAGATGATGCGTACGTCGACCTTGACCCGCTTGGTGCCCCCTACCCGCTCGAACTGCTGTTCGACCAGCACGCGCAGGATCTTGTTTTGCGTCTCACGCGGCATGTCGGCCACTTCATCGATGTAGAGAATGCCGCGATGGGCCTCCTCCAGCGCACCGACCTTGCGTTCGACGCCGTTCGATTCGGTGCCGAACAACTCGATCTCCATACGCTCAGGCGTGATGTTGGCGGCACTCAGCGTCACAAACGGTGCACTCTTGCGCGCCGACAGTGCGTGGATGGCGCGCGCCGCCAGTTCCTTGCCCGAGCCGGAGGGGCCGATAATCATGACGCGGCTGTTGGTCGGCGCGACGCGCTCGATGGTCTGGCGCAATTGGCTCATTGCCGACGACATGCCGATGAGGTCGAAAGTCTCGCCGCTGCGCAGCTTGAGATCCGAAACCTCGCGTCTCAATTTGGACGTTTCAAGCGCCCGTTCGGCAATAAGGATCAGCCTGTCGGCCTTGAACGGCTTTTCGATAAAATCATAGGCGCCGCGGCGGATGGCCGAGACTGCCGTTTCGATATTGCCGTGGCCCGAGATCATCACCACCGGCAGGTTCGGGTGCATCGTCTTGATCTCGTCTAGCAAAGCGAGGCCATCGAGCCGCGAACCCTGCAGCCAGATGTCGAGGAAGATCAGCCTGGGTGCCCGGTCGGCAACCACCGCCAGCGCGCTGTCGGCGTCAAACGCCGTGCGGGTTTCGTGACCTTCGTCGCTCAGGATACCGGCGACGAGTTCGCGGATGTCTTCCTCGTCGTCGACGATGAGAATATCAGACGCCATTACCGACCTTTTCAGTTTCTTTTTCGTGTTCCGTCTTGCTTTCGCCGCGTATCGGAACGGTGGCGGCAACCGGCAGGATGATGCTGATCATCGCACCCCGCCCATCGTGGAATTCCGCTGGTGCATCGTGCAATTCGAGTCGCCCGCCATGGTCCTCCACGATCTTCTTGACGATAGCGAGGCCAAGCCCGGTGCCTTTCTCGCGTGTCGTCATGTAAGGCTCGAGCAAGCGCTGCCGGTTTTCGCGCGGCAAGCCCCTGCCGTTGTCGATGACGTCGATTCGAATCGCGCCATTCTGACGCCCGGCTTGAATCCGGATTATGCCGTGCGGACGATCCTCTGCATCAAGTCCGTCGATAGCTTCGGCAGCATTCTTGATGACGTTGCCGAAAGCCTGCGCCATCAGGCGGCTGTCGAACGTGCCTTTGAGCGGCTCATTGCCGAAGACGCGCTCGAAGGTGATGTCGGCGCGGCTCACTTCGACCAGGAACGAGGCCTCGCGCAACGAATCGCGCAGATCGATGGCCTTCATTTCTGGTTTCGGCATGCGGGCGAACGCTGAGAACTCGTCGACCATGCGGCCGATGTCCTCCACTTGCCGGATGATGGTGTCGGTGCATTGATCGAAAACCTCACGGTCCTCGGTGATGACCTTGCCGTAACGGCGCTTGATACGCTCGGCCGAAAGCTGGATCGGCGTCAGCGGGTTCTTGATCTCGTGGGCGATGCGCCGCGCCACGTCGGCCCATGCAGAGGAACGCTGTGCCTGGACCAGATCGGTAATGTCGTCGACTGTCACGACGTAGGATTTATCCTCCGAACCGTCGTCGCCGGCTTCAATCGTGATCTGCACGTTGAAGGTCCGTTCGGTGCCGGCACGATAGAAGGTGACCTGTTCGCGATAGACCGGCTTGCCCGACTTGCGGCCGATCTCGAAGACGCGGCCGACATGCGGTAGCACGGCGGAAAGGTTCTGCCCAAGCGCCGCGGTGGCGGATATGGCCAGCATCGTTTCGGCCGAACGATTGACGATGGTGACGATGCCATATGGATCGACGCCGATGACCCCGGCGGTGACGCCGGCAAGCACAGCCTCCGAAAAGCGCCGCCGCTCGTCGATCAGATCCTTGGCCGACAGGATCTCGTTGCGCTGCGATTTCAGCTCCATCAGCATCTTGTTGAAGGTGTCGCCGAGCGAGGCGACGTCGCCATCGGAGGGGCGGACTGGCACGGCCACATCGAGATTGCCGGTAGCGACCTCGTCGGCCGCGCCGATGAGCTGACGAATCGGCCGCACCAGGCGGTCGGCCACCGCAATGCCGGTCCAGATGGCGGACAGGATGATGATCAGCGTCAGCGACAGATAGGGAAGCGCGAAAGCCACTTGCGAGGTGCGGCGATTGTCTTCGAGACCGCGATATTCTGCGGTGTTGGATTTGACGATCTGCCGTGCCTTGATCACCTCGGGATCGACGAGGCGAATGGTGTAGAGATAGAGCCCGTCGATCTCGCGCAGCTTGACGATGGCCCCCATGATGTTACGGGTGCGCGGCTCGATCAGCACCGGCTTGCCGTTGGCCGCGCTTGCCACAGCGCCCTCCGGCGGCTCCGGCATGGCAAAGTCCGCGTCGGTCTTGGCGCTCATGACGAAGGAACCATCGGGCTTGATGAGTGCTGCGTGTGCCAGGGAGCGTCCAACCGCCTCCTTGTTCATGAGGTCAAGGAAGCCGGTCCGATCGAGGCCGTAAAGCGTGCGCGAAGCGTCGAGGTCGTAAGCCATCGACAACGTCGTGCCCTGAAGATTTCGTGCGTTTTCCTGCACATAGGCGTCGGCGATCGACAACGACGAATTGACGATCGTCTTGGTGCGGATCTCGAACCAGCGGTCGAGGCCGATGTCGAGCGTGATCGACGCGATGATCGCCACCATGATCGCGGGGATGGCGGCGACCAGCGCAAACATCGCCACGATGCGCACATGCAGGCGCGACGCAGCCTTGCCGTGCCGGCGTGCCATCAGGATGCGATGCACTTCGCGGCCGACCAGCAAGATCAGAAACAGGACGAACGCGGCGTTAAGCGCGATCAGCGCCAGCGTCGTCCGCGCGTCGGGCGTGATCGGCGTGGCGCCAACCAGAATGGCGAAGGAGATCGCCGCCGTCACCAGCGCACCGGCAATGGCGACCACGCCGGGCAGCGCAAGCAGCCGGCGACCGTCTCGCGCGCCGGTAGTGCTGAAATGCGGTTTGCTCAGTGTCGGTGCGTGCAGAGCCATGTCGCCGTCTAGAGCCAGTGATTGCGTCGGATGTATGCAACGCATTGTGGCGATTATGCAACAAGTGTGGCCGAGACGGAAATCTTTCGGCGATCGATCCCCTGGAAAGCGCTCGTAAGGGGTTCGTCTAGACCTGCCTGGAGGACTTGTAGACGTTGACGCCGAGTTCGCGAATCTTCTTGCGCAGCGTGTTGCGGTTGAGTCCTAGCAATTCGGCGGCCTTGATCTGGTTACCGCGCGTTGCGGTCATCGAGGCGAGGACCAGTGGATACTCGACCTCGGAGAGGATTCGCTGATAGAGGCCGGCCGGCGGCAAGTCGCCGGCAAACGAGGCAAAATAGCGCTGCAGGAAATGCTCCACCGCCTGGCCGATGGAAAGGTCGTCGGGAATGAGGTTGCCGCCACCTGGAACGACAGGCCTTTCGCCAGTCTTCAACTCCGCCTCGATGATCTCGGCGGATATCTCGTCCTGCGAATACAGTGCAGCCAGCCTGCGGATGAGGTTTTCGAGTTCGCGCACGTTGCCAGGCCATGGGTAGCGCTTCATCAGCTCGATGCCGCCGGTGGAAATGCGCTTGGTCTGCAGGCCTTCACTGGCGCCGAGCTTGAAGAAGTGCCGGACGAGGTCCGGAATGTCCTCCGATCGCTCGCGCAGCGCCGGCAGCCTGAGCGGCACAACGTTCAAGCGGTAGAACAGGTCCTCGCGGAAAAGCCCCTGATTGATCAGCGTGCGCAGGTCCTTGTTGGTGGCAGCGACGATGCGCACGTCGGTCTTGATCGGCGTGCGGCCGCCGACCGTGGTGTATTCGCCCTGCTGCAACACACGCAGAAGCCGCGTCTGCGCTTCCATCGGCATATCGCCGATCTCGTCGAGGAACAGCGTGCCGCCTTCGGCCTGCTCGAAACGGCCAGTGGAGCGGCTCTGTGCGCCGGTAAAGGCGCCCTTCTCGTGCCCGAATAGTTCCGATTCGATCAGGTCGCGCGGGATCGCCGCCATGTTGATCGCGACGAAGGGGCCACCACGACGACGGCCATATTCATGCAGCGCGCGCGCCACCAGTTCCTTGCCGGTACCCGATTCGCCTGAGATCATCACCGTCAGGTCGGTCTGCATCATCCGCGCCAGCATGCGGTAGATGTCCTGCATGGCCGCCGAGCGGCCGACCAGCGGCATCGTTTCAGGCGGCTCGTCGGCACGCGTATCGATCTTGGGCCGCCGCGGCTCGGAAAGCGCCCGATTGACGATGTTGAGCAGCTCCGTCAGGTCGAACGGTTTTGGCAGATATTCATAGGCTCCGGTTTCGGAGGCCCGGATCGCCGTCATGAACGTGTTCTGCGCACTCATGACGATGACCGGCAGTTCCGGTCGCGCCTTCTTGATGCGCGGTAGCATGTCGAAGGCGTTCTCGTCAGGCATGACAACGTCGGTGATGACCAGATCCCCCTCGCCCGCGGCCACCCAGCGCCACAGCGTCGAGGCATTGGAGGTGACGCGCACGTCGTGACCGACGCGCGAAAGCGCCTGGTTGAGGACAGTGCGGATGGCCGCATCGTCGTCGGCGACGAGAATATTGCCGCGAATGGTCATTTGCGGTCTCCTTCACCGTCGTCGTCGGCAAACTGGGTTTCTTTCCACGCCGGCATCAGGATGCGGAAGGTGGTCCCGCGCGGCGTCGATTCGCATTCAATGATGCCGCCATGCTCGCCGACGATCTTTGCGACCAGCGCCAGACCGAGACCGGAGCCGTTCGGCTTGGTGGTGATGAAGGGATCGAACAGGATCGGCAGGATATCCTCGGAGACACCCGAACCGTTGTCGCGCACGCAGAATTCCAATGGCAGCGACACCCGGTCCTGCGTTCCGGGCACGGAAACACGGATGCCCGGGCGGAAGGCAGTCGACAGCATGATCTCGCCCTGCGGATCGCTGCCGATCGCCTCGGCGGCATTTTTTACCAGATTGAGGAACACCTGGATGAGCTGGTCGCGATTGGCAAAAACCGGAGGCAATGATGGATCATAGTCCTCTAATATCTTGATCCGCTTGGCAAAACCGTTCTTGGCGATTGCTTTGACATGGTCGAGCACGACATGGATGTTGACGGGGTAGCGGTCGATCGGCCGCTCGTCCGAAAACACCTCCATGCGGTCGACCAGCGAGACAATGCGGTCGGTCTCGTCGGTGATCAAACGCGTCAGCGCGCGATCCTCATCGGACGCCGACAGTTCTAGCAGCTGCGCGGCGCCACGAATGCCGGACAGCGGGTTCTTGATCTCATGGGCAAGCATCGCGGCAAGGCCGGTGACCGAGCGCGCCGCACCGCGATGCGTCATCTGCCGGTCGATCTTGTCGGCCATTGAGCGTTCCTGGAACATCACCACGACGGAGCCTGGAAATTCCGTCACCGGCGCGACGTAGAGATCGACCACCTTCTCGATGCCGAGACGCGGCGACGACACGTCCACCCGGTATTCGTTCACCGGCGCACGGCGCTCGCGCACCTGGTCGACAAGCGTCAGCAGCGGACTGCCGAAAGGAATGAGCTTGTGCAGCGTGTTGCGGGCGAGCATCGTGGCGCTCGAGCGGAAAAAATCCTCGGCATCGGCATTGGCGAAGGTGATGAAGCCTTGCGGATCGACCATGATCACCGGCCGACGAATTGTGTTGAGCACAATATGCGCGGCGTCCGCCATGTCCGTGCTCTGTGTGACGGTGGCGTTCATGCCGCACTCCGCAGATTCGGCGCTTCGGGAGCGCTTGAAAACATGTCGCGCAGCAAGGCAATGACCCGCCCAGGCTCGAAAGACGTGAGGATGGCCTTGCGCCAGTCATCGCTTGTGACGGCATGGCGGTCGAGATACCAGCCGAGATGCTTGCGCGCCTGGCGCAATCCGCTTTCGACGCCATAGAGCGTCAGCATGTCTTCGTAATGGGCAATGACGTAGTCGGTCAGCGCTTGCGGGCTGTCCGGCATGCCGGATACTGGCTCGGCCAGCGCGGCCGCTACAATGCTGCCGGCAGTCCACGGCGCGCCATAGTGCGCACGGCCGATCATCACCGCGTCGGCGCCGGACTGGTCGAGGATCAAGGCTGCCTCTGCCGGCGAGCCGACATCGCCATTGGCAACCACAGGGATGGAGACGGCCTGCTTGACGCGTGCGATGGCACGCCAGTCGGCCGTGCCCTGATAGAACTGGCAACGTGTGCGGCCGTGCACCGTCACCATCCTGACGCCGGCCTGCTCGGCGCGTCGCGCCAGCATCGGCGCGTTGAGCGCGCTCTCGTCCCAGCCAAGCCGCATCTTAACCGTGACCGGCACGTCGACCGCGCCGACTACCGCTTCGATCAGCGACAGCGCGTGGTCGAGGTCTCGCATCAGTGCCGAACCGGCATAGCCGCCCGTCACCTTCTTGGCCGGACAGCCCATGTTGATGTCGATGATGTCGGCGCCTTCGCCGGCTGCGATTCGTGCGCCCTCGGCCATGTGCACCGCCTCGCGGCCGGCAAGCTGGACCATGTGGACAGGCAGCCCGGAATGACGGATGCGCAGGCCCGAGCCAGCCCTGCCCTTTGCAAGCTCACCGCTCGCCACCATTTCCGATACAACCAGCCCGGCGCCATGCGCATGGGCGCGCTGCCGGAACGGTTCGTCGGTAATGCCCGACATCGGCGCGAGAAACACGCGGTTGCGGATTCTCACGCCACCCACCTCCAGCGGCGAAGCCAATTTGGTCACATCAGGCATGCACAAAAACCAAGCACCTTCGATTGCTGCACATTCTCTAGCCAGAACGACGGCAATGTGCAACGCGCAATGTCGTGACATTAAGGCGCATTTGGGAAAAATATGGATCGCCGGACGGCATCAATCCTAGGTCTTGTGAAAGCGATACCACTTTTCAGGATCATGCGCTAAGCGTCTCGGCATGAGACATGTCAGCGAAAAGCCAGCTGCCGACGACAAGGTCGCCGTGGTCATCGTTGCTGCCGGGCGCGGCGCGCGCGCGGGGCAGGCCAATGGGCCGAAGCAGTACCAGCAGATTGGCGGCGGCGCCGTTATCGCACGCACGCTCGACGCCTTTCTGACGCATCCGAAAATTGGACCTGTCGTCGTTGCTATCCATGCCGAAGACGGCGCGCTTTTCCGCCGCGCCGCCGGCGCGAACGCCGACCGTGTCGTCGCTGTGATCGGCGGTACGTCACGGCAGGAGTCCGTCCGGCTTGGACTGCTGGCGTTGAGAAGCCATGCGCCGGGCCGGGTCCTGATCCATGATGCGGCTCGGCCGTTTGTCGATGCGGAACTGATAGATCGCACGATCGCCGCCATTGAAGAGCGCCAGGGAGCGCTGCCTGCTTTGCCCGTTGCCGATACGCTGAAGCGCGAAACGGCCGAAGGCATGAGCGGCGAAACAGTGTCCAGGGCCGGGCTCCATGCCGCACAGACACCACAAGGCTTTCCGTTCTGGCCGATCCTGGCCGCGCACGAAAAGGCTCATCAATTGGGCAAGGCGGATTTCACCGACGATGCGGCAATCGCCGAATGGGCGCATATTCCGGTGAAGATCGTTCCCGGCTCGCCGGACAATGTCAAACTGACCTGGGCACGGGATATTGCGATGGCGGATCAGCGGCTTTCCAGCGCCTCACGTTTTCCGGACATCCGAACCGGCAACGGCTACGACGTCCATGCCTTCGAGCCCGGCGACCATGTCACCCTGTGCGGTGTCGCTATTCCGCACGACAGGAAATTGTCCGGCCATTCGGATGCCGATGTCGGCCTGCATGCGTTGACCGACGCGCTGCTCGCCACCTGCGGCGCCGGTGACATCGGCACGCATTTCCCGCCCTCCGACCCGCAGTGGAAAGGGGCCGCTTCACGCATCTTCGTCGAACACGCAGCGAAGCTGGTGCGCGAGCGCGGCGGGCGCATCGCCAACGCCGACATCACATTGGTTTGCGAGGCGCCGCGCGTCGGCCCGCATCGCGAGGCCATGACCGAAACGCTTTCCGCAATGTTGCGAATTTCGCGCGACCGCATCTCGATCAAGGCGACAACCAATGAGAAGCTCGGCTTCGTCGGCCGTGAGGAAGGCATAGCGGCCATCGCGACCGCCAGCGTTGTGTTTCCAGGGGATGTCCCCGAATGAGCAATAGCGATCTCGCAGATGCCCTGCTTCAGGCCTGCCAGCAGCGCGGCATCATGCTGGCGACGGCCGAGAGCTGCACCGGCGGCATGATCATCGCCACGCTGACCGACATTGCCGGCTCTTCCACTGTGGTCGATCGCGGCTTCATTACCTATTCCAACCAGGCCAAGACCGAGATGCTCGGCGTCTCGGCCGCTACACTCGAGGCGAACGGGGCGGTCTCGCGCGAGACTGCGGTGGAGATGGCGGCCGGCGCCTTGGCCCATTCGCGCGCCGGGCTTGCGCTCGCGGTGACCGGCATCGCCGGTCCGGGCGGTGGCTCAGCGGAAAAACCTGTCGGCCTGGTCTGGTTCGGCGTTGCCGTGGCTGGCCGGCCGGTGGTCAGCGAATGCCAGCTGTTCGGCGACAAGGGCCGTGATTTCATCCGCCGGGAGACGGTCCGGCATGCGCTTGAACTGGGTCTGCGCGCGCTCGCTGCGGATCAGGCCGCCGATGGCGTGCCGTAGATGATTTCGGCGCGTTTCTCGAACGCCTCGGAGAACATGCGGAAGGCGCGGTCGAACATGGTTCCCATGAGCGCACCCAAAATGCGGCTCTTGAACTCATAGTCGATAAAGAAGCAGACGTTGCAACCACCGCCGTCCGCCGGGTCGAAGCGCCAGACATTGCTCAGATATTTGAACGGGCCGTCGATATATTTGACGTCGATGGCGTTCTCGTCAGGCTTCAGCAGCACCTGCGTGGTGAAAGTCTCGCGGATCGCCTTGTAGCCAATGCTCATGTCGGCGATGAGCAGCGTGCGTCCGTCGCGTTCCTTGCGCGAACGAACCGTAAGTGCCTCGCAAAGCGGCAGGAATTGCGGATAGGATTCGATATCCGCGACCAGAGCGAACATCTGTTCAGGCGTATGCGCGACGCGGCGATGGGCTTCGAATTGTGGCATGAAACCAGTTTGTTAGGCGGACTTCCTGAGAAACGCTTCGCGCGCCGCGCGCAACCTGGCGAAATCGTCGCCGGCATGGTGCGACGAGCGCGTCAGCGGGCTCGACGCCACCAGCAGGAAGCCCTTGGTCCGGCCGATCGTCTCGAAGGACTTGAACTCCTCCGGTGTGACAAAGCGGATCACCGGATGGTGCTTCTTCGACGGCTGAAGATATTGGCCGATGGTCATGAAGTCGACATTGGCCGAACGCAGATCGTCCATCAGTTGCAGGATTTCGTTCCGCTCCTCGCCAAGGCCAACCATGATGCCGGACTTGGTGAAGATCGAGGGGTCGAGTTCCTTGACTCGCTGCAAGAGCCTGATCGAGTGGAAATAGCGCGCACCCGGCCGAACCGTCAGATAGTTCGACGGCACGGTCTCGAGATTATGGTTGAAAACGTCGGGCTTGGCCGCCACGACGATCTCCAGTGCACCGTCCTTGCGCAGGAAGTCGGGCGTCAGGATTTCGATCGTCGTCAGAGGCGTTGCCGCCCGGATGGCGCGGATGACCTCGGCAAAGTGCTGAGCTCCGCCATCGGCGAGATCGTCGCGGTCGACTGAGGTGATGACGACATGGCTTAGGCCCATTTGCTTGACGGCGTGTGCGACGCGCGCCGGCTCGTCGGGATCGAGTGCGGTCGGTATACCGGTAGCCACGTTGCAGAAGGCGCAGGCGCGCGTGCAGATCTCGCCCATGATCATGAAGGTGGCGTGCTTCTTTTCCCAGCACTCGCCGATATTGGGGCAACCGGCCTCTTCGCACACCGTCACCAGCTTATGCGACTTCACGATCTCGCGCGTCTCGGCATAGCCTTTCGACATCGGCGCCTTGACGCGGATCCAGTCGGGCTTGCGCAGCACATCCTGGTCGGGCTTGTGCGCCTTTTCGGGATGCCGCAGGCGCGGCGCATTGGCGATCGTGTCAAGGACGGTGACCATATGAAATCCGGTTCATTCGCGATCGCCTGTCCGACGTTCGCTTTCCCAAGTCATCTAGGACTTTTCGCTGCAAAGAAAAAGGCCGCGGCGGCGCATGCCGCCACCGCCGTTTTCGCATGGCAAGAGTTCAGCAACTAACGGCGCACCATGCGTCCTACCCAGATCAGCAGGCAGGCACCAATGAACCCGGTGATCAGATAGGCGATCCAGCCGGCGCCGAAGGCGCCGATGTTGAGCGCCTGCAGGATGGCATTCAGCACGATCGCGCCGACGATGCCAAGAATGATGTTCATCAAGATGCCGGTGTTGCTCTTCATGAACATCTCGGCAAACCAGCCTGCCAAACCGCCGATGATGATGGCTGCTACCCAGCCCACGCCGTTCACGTCCATATGCCCTCTCCTGTGGTGATGAATGCATCCGGAAACGAATTACCTTGCAGTCGAGTTCCTTGACATACATGTGTGAGTCTCGCGCAGCCAATTTATCATGCGTTCAGCGCACGGCCATAGGCGTCGAGAACACTCTCCTTCATCATCTCCGACAGCGTCGGGTGCGGGAAGATTGTGTGCATCAGCTCTTCCTCGGTGGTTTCCAGGTTCATAGCCACGACGAAGCCCTGGATCAGTTCGGTTACTTCTGCGCCAACCATGTGGGCACCCAGCAACTGGCCGGTCTTCTTGTCGAAAATGGTCTTGACGAAGCCTTGGTCTTCGCCCAGCGCAATCGCCTTGCCGTTTGCGGCGAACTGGAAGCGGCCGACGCGGATGTCCTTGCCATCGGCTTTCGCTTTGGCTTCCGTCAGTCCGACCGAGGCAACTTGCGGATTGCAATAGGTGCAGCCCGGGATCTTCAGCTTGTCGATGGCATGCACGCCGGCGAAATTGGCAATCTTTTCCACACACACCACGCCCTCATGCTCGGCCTTGTGGGCGAGCATCGGCGGTCCGGCGACATCGCCGATGGCATAGATGCCGGGCACGTTGGTCTTGCCGTAGCCGTCGACGACGATGCAACCGCGTTCGGTCTTCACGCCGAGCGCCTCGAGGCCGAGATTTTCGATATTGCCCTGTACCCCGACGGCTGAAATCATGCGGTCGGCGGTGATCTTCTCGACCTTGCCGTCCTTCATCTCGACATGCGCGGTGACCGAATTGGCGCCCTTCTCGACCTTGGTCACCTTGGCATCGAGGATGATCCTCATGCCCTGCTTCTCGAACTGCTTTTGCGCAAACTTCGACACTTCGGCGTCCTCGACCGGCATCACAGCCGGCAGCAATTCAACCACCGTCACCTCTGCGCCCATAGTGCGGTAAAACGAGGCGAACTCGATGCCGATGGCGCCCGAGCCCATCACCAGCAGCGACTTCGGCATCTCTTTCGGCACCATCGCCTCGAAATAGGTCCAGATCAACTTGCCGTCCGGCTCGATGCCGGGCAATGCGCGCGGCCTGGCTCCGGTCGCCAGGATGATGTGCTTGGCGGTGTAGGTGCCCTCGCCTTTGACGCCCTTGGGCGCCGGCGGCTGCGGCTCCATCGGCTTCTTCGACGATTTCGACACGACGATCTCGCCGGGTTTCGTCAGTTTGGCTTCGCCCCAGATGACGTCGACCTTGTTCTTCTTCATCAGGAAGCCGACGCCGCCGTTGAGCCGCAGCGAGACCTTTCGCGAGCGATCGACGACGGCGGCGGTGTCGACGCTGACCTTGCCGTCGATCTTCAGGCCGTAATCCTTCAGATGATCCGAATAGTGCATGATCTCGGCCGAGCGCAGCAGCGCTTTGGTCGGAATGCAGCCCCAGTTGAGGCAGATGCCGCCCAAGTGCTCGCGCTCGACAATCGCCGTCTTGAAGCCAAGCTGCGCCGAACGCACTGCAGTGACATAGCCGCCGGGGCCGGAGCCGATGATGATGACGTCGTAGTTCTCAGCCACGGCTTTTCTCCTTCACAATTCCAGCATGACGCGCACGAGCGGCGCCAGCGCTTGCCCGATGCTCCGCGTGTTTTCCGCGTCAAGGTGGACGCCGTCCAGCGGCGTCGTTTCGGCCACCGTGCCCGCATTGAAGAAGCCGCAGCCGGCCTCGTCGGCAAGGGCGGAATATTGCGGCGCCAGCCGCTTTGACGCGTCATCTCCGCCGGCGAACATTTCCTTGAACTCGGCGTTTTCCGTGCGGCTGACTACGGGCGGCGCGACGATCAGGATCTGCGGCGCCGGCCAATCGAACGGGTAATCATGACCGCGCACAATATCGATCAGGCGTTGCACGCCTTGTTTGGCCGCGACCGGATTGCCGTGAATCCACGGCTTCATATCGTTGGCGCCGAGCATGATGACGATCAAATCGATCGGCGCATGAGTCGTCAGGATCGTTGGCAACAGCCTTGCGCCATTGCGGTCCGCTCCGGCCAAGTGATCGTCGAAGGCGGTGGTTCGGCCATTCAGGCCTTCGGCGATGACCTCGACGCCGCTGCCCAATGCCGCCTGCAGCACGCTCGGCCAGCGATCTTCCAGCGGATGTCGGCCGAGGTTTGCCGCGTCATAGCCCCAAGTAAGCGAATCGCCGTAGCAGAGGACCGTCTTCATGTGCCTGCCCCGCCGAAACCTGGTTGCGAGCGCGCCAATCGCCAGCGCACGAAAAGCCACTGGACCAGCACCGTAGCGATGCCCGGCAGGACGAGACCCGCGACTATGGGAAGATCGCCCGACCATTGGCTCTTGCCTGGGGGCTGGGAGAAAGTCCAGCCGATCAGGGAAACTCCAACGAGCACAAAAAACGCTACCCCTATGGTCGCCGTCAGCTTTGTTGCCCCTCGTGGGTCCGACATGAATTGTGCGATGAAGAACGCGACCGTCACGAGGACGGTGACGAGAGCCGAAATCATGAACACAAGGATGTACTCTACGTCGGCATTGGTTGCGACGGCGAGCCACTGCGCCACCAATCCGCCGGCCAAACCGGAAAGAAAGAAGGCAAAAAGGCTGGTGAAGAATTTCCGCACCGCCCTGTTCCCTTCTCTTAGACCAGCATGCCCATCGGGGTTTCGACCATGCGTTTGAAGGCGACGAGCAGCTCGGCGCCGAGCGCACCGTCGACGGCGCGGTGATCGGTCGACAACGTCACCGACATGATCGTGGCGATCTTGATCTCGCCGTTCTTGACCACCGCACGTTGCTCTCCGGCGCCGACCGCCAGGATCGTCGCATGCGGCGGGTTGATGACGGCAGAAAAATCCTTGATGCCGAACATGCCGAGATTGGACACTGCCGTGGTGCCGCCCTGATATTCTTCCGGCTTCAGCTTGCGGCTGCGGGCGCGGCCGGCAAGATCCTTCATCTCGTTGGAGATAACGGACAGCGTCTTTTCGTCGGCACGCCGGATGATTGGCGTGATCAAGCCGCCGGGGATCGACACTGCAACACCGACATCGGCATGCTTGTGCTTGACCATGGCGTTTTCTGTCCACGACGCATTGGCATCCGGCACCGCCATCAGCGCCATGGCCAGAGCCTTGATGACCATGTCATTGACGGAAAGCTTATAGGCCGGCGTTTCCCCCTTCTCGGTCTTCTTCACCGGGGCGGCCGCATTGATCTGCGTGCGCAGGGCCAGAAGTGCGTCGAGCTCGCAGTCGAGCGTCAGATAGAAATGCGGGATGGTGGTCTTGGCCTCGACCAGCCGCCGCGCAATTGTCTTGCGCATATTGTCGTGGGGGACCAGCTCGTAGGAGCCTTCGGCAAACAGTTTGAGCACCTGCTCGTCGGACATTGGCTTGGGTGCTGCTGCCGCAGGTGCCGGAGCACCGGCGGGCGCTGCTTTTGCTGCTGGTGCCGCCTTGGCGCCGCCACTGGAAATTGCGGCCTCGACATCGGCCCTGACCACGCGACCATGCGGGCCGGAGCCCGTCACCGCCGACACATCGACACCGGCTTCCTTGGCGATGCGGCGGGCCAGCGGCGAGGCGAAGATGCGCTCACCGTTTGCATGGCCGTTGGCGGCCGCCGCCGGTTCCGCTTTAGGTGCAGGTGCGGCAGGCTCCTGCTTCGGCGCTTCGGGATTTGGTGTTTCAGCTTTGGAGGCGTCCGCTTTCGGAGCCTCAGCCTTTGCCGGCGCAGCGCCATCACCGCTTTTGGCGGCAGAAGCAGCATCCTCGCCCTCGGCCGCCAGCACCGCGATCAGCGCATTGACCTTGACGCCTTCAGTGCCGGCCGGAACCACCAGCTTGGCAACCGTGCCTTCGTCGACGGCTTCGACTTCCATCGTTGCCTTGTCGGTCTCGATTTCGGCAATCACGTCGCCCGGCGAAACCTTGTCGCCTTCCTTGACCAACCACTTGGAAAGATTGCCCTCTTCCATCGTGGGCGACAGCGCCGGCATGGTGATGTTGATCGGCATTTTGTCCTCCCGCCCTGCTCAGCGATACGTGACGGCTTTGACCGCCTCGACGACCTCGCCGACATTGGGCAGCGCCAGCTTTTCGAGGTTCGCCGCATAGGGCATCGGCACGTCCTTGCCGGCAATGGTAATGACCGGTGCGTCGAGGAAATCGAAGGCGCGCTGTGAGACCTGATTGGCGATATGGTCGCCGACCGAGTTCTGCGGAAAGCCTTCCTCGACCACCACCAGGCGATTGGTCTTTTTGACCGAGGCGATGATCGTGTCGAAGTCGAGCGGGCGGATAGTGCGCAAGTCGATGATCTCGGCATCGATGCCCATGCCGCGCAACTCCGCCTCCGCCTTGATCGCGTAGGTCATGCCGATGCCGAACGAGACGATGGTCACGTCCTTGCCGGATTTGTGAATGCGCGCCTTGCCGATCGGCAACACGAAATCGTCCATCTTCGGCACGTCGAAGGAGTGGCCGTAAAGGATTTCGTTTTCGAGGAAGATGACCGGGTTCGGATCGCGGATCGCCGCCTTGAGCAGACCCTTGGCGTCGGCGGCGGTATAAGGCATCACCACCTTCAATCCAGGAATATGGCTGTACCAGGCGGCATAGCACTGCGAATGCTGCGCGGCGACGCGGGCAGCAGCGCCGTTCGGGCCGCGAAAGACGATCGGGGCGCCCATCTGGCCGCCGGACATGTAGAGCGTCTTGGCGGCTGAATTGATGATCTGGTCGATCGCCTGCATGGCGAAGTTGAAGGTCATGAATTCGACGATCGGCTTCAGGCCGGCCATCGCCGCGCCAACACCAACGCCGGCAAAGCCGTGCTCGGTGATCGGCGTGTCGACCACGCGTCTCGGACCGAATTCCTGCAACAGGCCTTGTGTGATCTTGTAGGCGCCCTGGTACTCGGCGACTTCCTCGCCCATGACGAAGACGTCGCCGTCGCGGCGCATTTCCTCCGCCATTGCGTCGCGCAACGCTTCACGCACCGTGGTCGAGACCATTTCGGTGCCGGCCGGGATGTCCGGATCGGCGGCAATTTCCAGCTTGGGCGCGGCGGCAACAGGTGTTGCCGCTTCGCTCTTGGCCGGAGCAGCAGCGGGGGCCGGAGCAGCCGCGGGGGCCGGAGCAGCCGCGGGCGCTGCCGCTTGCGACTCGACAGCCTCCTCGCCAATGCCTTCGCCCGCCTCGTCGATGTCTTCGCCATCGAGGGCCAGCACAGCGATCAGCGTGTTGACCTTGACGCCTTCGGTGCCGGCAGGAACCACGATCTTGGCAAGTGTGCCTTCATCGACGGCTTCGACTTCCATCGTTGCCTTGTCGGTTTCGATCTCGGCAATGGCGTCACCGGCTGCGACTTTGTCGCCTTCTTTCTTCAACCACTTGGAAACATTACCCTCTTCCATGGTCGGCGAGAGGGCGGGCATGAGAATTTCGATCGGCATGTCCTTGCCCTCTCGTTAAAGTACGATATCGGTCCAGAGCTCGGACGGATCCGGCTCCGCGTCGTTCTGGGCAAATTCTGCAGCGTCGGCGACAACGTCGCGGACTTCCTTGTCGATGGCCTTGAGCTCGTCCTCGCTTGCCCATTTCTTGTCGAGCAACCGTGCCTTGACCTGTTCGATCGGGTCACGTTCGGAGCGCATTTTCTGCACTTCTTCCTTGGAGCGGTATTTTGCTGGATCCGACATCGAATGGCCGCGGTAGCGGTAGGTCTGCATTTCGAGAATGAGCGGCCCGTTGCCGGCGCGGCACCATTCGGCGGCGAGGTCGCCGGCGGCCTTGACGGCGCGCACATCCATGCCGTCGACCTGGATGCCTGGAATCTTGAAGGAGGCGCCGCGATGCGAAAAATCCGTCTCGGCCGACGAGCGCGAGACCGAGGTGCCCATGGCGTAGCGGTTGTTCTCGATGATGTAGACCACCGGAAGCTTCCATAGCGAGGCCATATTGAAGCTTTCGTAGACCTGGCCCTGATTCGCGGCGCCATCGCCGAAATAGGTCAGCGTCATATTGTTGTTGCCGCGATAGCGGTTGGCGAAGGCAATGCCGGTGCCGAGCGACACTTGCGCGCCGACGATGCCGTGGCCGCCGTAAAAATGCTTCTCCTTGGAGAACATGTGCATGGAGCCGCCCTTGCCTCTCGACAGGCCGCTACGGCGCCCGGTCAGTTCGGCCATGACGCCGCGCGGCGACAACTCCATGGCCAGCATATGGCCATGGTCGCGATAGGCGGTGATCATCTGGTCGCCATCGATCAGCGCCATCTTCATGCCGGTAACGACCGCCTCCTGGCCGATGTAGAGATGGCAGAAACCGCCGATGAAGCCCATGCCGTAAAGCTGGCCGGCCTTTTCCTCGAAGCGGCGGATGAGCAGCATGTGCCGGTAGGCGGCAAGCTCCTGGTCTTTGGTGAATTCAACAGGCTTTGGGGTGGAAAGGCCCATCGTTTTGCCGTCGGATTTGGATTTGGCAGGCGCTTTTCTGGCGGCGGTGGCCATGCATCACTCCCTGTTGGCGTCTCTTGGCGGACAGCGAGGGAGATCAGTTCTCCCACCGATTTGAGGCAGGCTAACATGCAGGGAAGGCTTTCGCCATGCCGAAAACGCATGGCTGTCATGCATCTAAGCGCCTAAAATCATTGCAAATATCGCCGATTAACTGAAATTGCGTTATCTTGCGACCGGCAGCATGATGGTGATCTCGTCGGCATGGGACAGATTGAGCGCCTTGCGCGCCTGCTCGTCCAGCATGTCCTTCTCGAGCGTGCCCTCATGCATCAGCTGGACGCGGCGCTCCAGGTCGATCCGGCGTGCCTTGACGGCATCAAGCCTGCCCTGCAATTCGACAGTCTCGGCTTCGAGCCGATACTTGGAATAGATGCCGAACTCGCCATGATAGGCATGGAAGCCGAAATAGGTCAGGAACACCACGCAGAGCGAGGGGATGATCAGCCGGCCGGTGTTTCTTTGCTTGTGCTGGCGTGTCCACATGGTCCGAATCCTCTGCGCCGCCTTTGTCGCCCGATTGTGCTTAATGGACGGTTACGGATTGCTGGATTCGGAGCCCTGAAAGCAAAAGGGCGGGAATGTCCCCGCCCTCGCTCGCTCGGATTTTCTGTCGAAAATCAGCTTTTAACGATCGACTTGCCGGCATACCGCGCCTGCTTGCCGAGCTCCTCTTCGATGCGGATGAGCTGGTTGTACTTGGCCATGCGGTCCGAGCGTGACAGCGAGCCAGTCTTGATCTGCCCGCAATTGGTGGCAACGGCGAGGTCGGCGATGGTCGAATCCTCGGTCTCGCCCGAGCGGTGCGACATCACCGCGGTATAGCCGGCCTTGTGCGCGGTCTCGACGGCGTCGAGCGTTTCGGTAAGCGAGCCGATCTGGTTGACCTTGACCAGGATCGAATTGGCGACACCCATGCGGATGCCGTCGCGCAACCGCGCCGTGTTGGTGACGAACAGATCGTCGCCAACCAGCTGCGTTTGCTTGCCGATGAGGTCGGTCAGCATTTTCCAGCCGTCCCAGTCGTCCTCGGCCAGGCCGTCCTCGATGGTGATGATCGGGTAGTCGGCAGCGAGCTTGGCCAGATATTTGGCTTGCGCCTTCGGGTCGCGGGTCTTCTTCTCGCCTTCATAGACGTAGTTGCCGTCCTTGAAGAACTCGGTCGCCGCGCAGTCGAGTCCGAGTGCGACCTCCTCGCCTGGCCTGAAGCCGGCCTTCTCGATCGATTCCATGATGAAGTCGAGCGCGGCCGGCGCGCTTTTCAGGTTGGGGGCAAAGCCGCCCTCGTCGCCGACATTGGTGTTATGGCCGGCATCCTTCAGCCTCTTCCGCAGCGTGTGGAATATCTCCGAGCCCCAGCGCACGCCATCGCGCAGCGTCGGCGCGCCGATCGGCAGAATCATGAATTCCTGGAAATCGATCGGGTTGTCGGCATGCGCACCGCCGTTGATGATGTTCATCATCGGCACCGGCAGCACATGCGCCTTGGTGCCGCCGACATAACGGTAGAGCGGCAGGCCGGCCGCTTCGGCCGCGGCCTTGGCCACGGCCAGCGACACACCGAGAATGGCATTGGCGCCGAGCCGGCTCTTGTTGGGCGTACCATCGAGCTCGATCATGGTTAGGTCGATGTGGATCTGATTCTCGGCCTCCATGCCGCCGATCGCCTCGAACAGCTCGCCGTTCACTGCCTCAACCGCCCTGAGCACGCCCTTGCCGAGATAGCGGGGGCCGCCGTCGCGCAGTTCGACCGCCTCATGCGCGCCGGTCGATGCGCCGGACGGCACCGCGGCGCGGCCCATTGAGCCGTCTTCGAGCACGACGTCGACCTCGACGGTCGGATTTCCGCGGCTGTCCAGGATTTCACGCCCGACAATGTCGATGATGGCCGTCATTGCGATGTCCCCGATTGATCGATTGAAGCGTCGCGCACCTCTTAGCCAAAGCGCTGCAAAACGCAATCGGGGCACTTGCAAATATTGCCCGTGCGCCCATTGCCGCTCTTGGGATTCACGAAGCACAAAGCGCTGTCATCATTTGTCATGCGCGGCATGCCGGTTTCTGGTTTATGGCTGTTGTCGCGCGGGGCGAAACAGGAGGAGTTTCGCCATGTCCCAGTTGAGCGGTATTGTGAGTTTGTTCCTGATTGCGGCTGCGTTCCTGACGTCGTGCGACAATCAGCAACCCCCGCAGGGATCGTCGCCTTTGCCGGCCCTGCAAATTGCGCAGTAGCATCCCGCCACATCGAAAGGCCCCCGATTTCCCGGGGGCCTTTTTGATTCCAGGAGACTTAGTCAGTGCCAGTAAGGCTCGACCTTGTAGTAGTTGTATGAGGCGTCACGTGCAGCCTCGCCGTCGGCGCCGGTCAGCTCGTTGATCGAGTAGGAAGGAGCGGCCATCAGCTGGTCTTTGGTGAACGGCACGACATAGCCACCCCTGTTCTCATCATAATCAAGGCTCGCCCACGGAATGGCGTGGTATTTCTCGCCAATGCCGAGAAATCCGCCAAAACCGATCACGGCGAACATGATTCCGTTCGACAATTTGTCGAGCATGACGTCCTCGATGTCGCCGATATGAGTGCCTTCCGTGTTGTAGACCGATGTGCCGATAACCCGCGAAGCGGCAATGGCTTCGGTGTGTCCCGTCTGGGTCGTCATGGTGTGCTCCTCGTCGTCGTTGACATTAGATTTTGACAATGAGGGCCGCGGGCTAAGGTTCCAGACAGGTTCGAAATTCTTCAAAGTTTTCTTGGCGACGCTGCTGTGGCGCAACTGCTGGTTCAACCCACGCTCTTGGCGATGCGATCGAACGCCATCAGCCGTTCAAGCAATGCGGGAAGATCCTTTAGCGGCACCATGTTGGGGCCGTCGGAAGGCGCGTTGTCGGGGTCCTGGTGCGTCTCGATGAAGACGCCGGCGACGCCAACCGCGACAGCCGCGCGCGCCAGCGTCTCGACAAAGCGCCGGTCGCCCCCAGACGAACCGCCCTGCCCGCCCGGCTGCTGCACCGAATGAGTGGCATCGAAAATGACCGGCGCGCCGATCTCGGCCATGATCGGCAGCGCCCTCATGTCGGACACCAAGGTGTTGTAACCAAAGGATGCGCCGCGCTCGGTCACCAAGACATTGGCGTTGCCGGAGCCGGTGATCTTGGCGACGACGTTCTTCATGTCCCATGGCGCGAGGAATTGGCCCTTCTTTACATTGACCACCTTGCCGGTTCTTGCCGCAGCAATCAGCAAATCGGTCTGCCGGCTGAGGAAGGCAGGAATCTGCAGAATGTCGACATGCGGCGCGACGATCGCGCATTGTTCCTCAGTGTGGACGTCGGTCAGGATCGGCAGCGAAAAATTCTTGCGCAAATCGTCGAAGATCGGCATTGCCGCTTCAAGTCCCGCACCGCGCGTGCCGCCAAGCGAGGTGCGATTGGCCTTGTCGTAGCTGGTCTTGTAGACGAGCCCGATGCCGAGCCGTTCGGTCAATTCCTTCAGCGCACCGGCCATGTCGAAAGCGTGCTGCCGCGATTCCAGCTGGCATGGACCGGCGATCAGCGATAGGGGCGCGCTGTTGCCGAAAATGACCTTTCCGATCGCAACGGAAGAATTTGGCATCAGAGGATTGAGCTTGTTCATGCGATCTCCCGGAAAATGAAGGCCGCGCCCTGCCCTGGCGCCGGCGACACGATGATATCACCGCCGCGTATGTCGTGTTCGACGGAATTGGCTGCAAGCAGCTTTGCGACGGTGTCGCAGTGCCTAATCGAAAAGACGATCCCAGCAAAGCGGAGTTCAGACGGCGCACCGGCGGGAATGCCGAAGCGTGCCGCAAAGGCTGCAGGATCCAGAACGGTCACAGCGGCATTCGGCAGCTTATAGACAGTGCCGCTCTGCGCCTCCATCCCGGCTGCGATCGAAATCACATGGCCTTGTTCGGAAGGTTCGCGGCTGACTGCCACGACTTCGACAATGCCGGTTGCGCCATTAGCGTGGGCCTGCAAAGCGGTGCGGTCGACCTTCGGCGCATTGATCCGTTCGCAGGCGAAGAGAAAAGCGTCCGTTGCCTTGCCTAGAGCCGCGAAGGCAAGCTTGAATGATGCGGTGTCGCTCTTTCCTGTCGCATCAGCGAAGGCGCGCGAAAAGCTGAGCATGTCTCCCGCCGACAGTCCGGCTTCGATGAAGCGCGCGTGGTCCGCGGCGGCGCTTTCGGTGCCCAGCACCACGGCAGAAAATCCTTCATCACCGTTTCTTTCGCGATAGGTGTGATCCCGCGCGACAAAGACATTGCGGTTCGCGATCGCCGTTGCCACGGCCTGTCGGTCGGCGACCGCGAGCGGCTCGAGATAGGTACCGTCGGTGAGGAAGACACAACAGTTTTCCGTTCCGAAGGGATGGATACCCGTCGGCGCAACGGTAAAGCCGAGCAAGGTCAAGCGCGCCCGCGCAACATCGAGGCTCGCGGTCGGCAACACCAGGTGATCGAGCGGATGAGGGCTTGCGGGGGTGTTCTCGGTCATGTCCCGCGCGGTGTGCCTCATTCCTGAAAATGGTTCAAGGGCTTAGCCGGCACCTCGGCGGCGATCGCAGTGCCCGGCCGCGAGGAGCCGACTTGCCGCCGTCAAAAATCATCCTAGCTCATTGCCAGGGAAGAGACCTTTTCATTGCCCTGGCCGTTATTGCGATAGCAGTTATCGCCGTGCTGATCTGGAACGCGCCAAAGCGGCCGGGCGTCGATCCGACCGAGACCTCCGCGGCTCAGACGGAATGAATCGGGCTGCGGCGCGGCCCCGCTCCGCGACGTGAAATCTGCCTTAGGGCGGTCAACTTGCCACTATATCGGCCGAATAACGCAATTCGCGCAGCGGTTTTACCCGGCTGGTGGTCTCTGCATAGAGCGGATGCGCCTTGTAGGCGGCGAGCGCTGCCTCGTCTTCGAACTCGGCGTAGACGACCACATCGATTTCATCCGAGAGCGGGTCGACCTTGGTGTTGAGCGTCACCTCGAAACGGCGCGAGTGGGGTATCTTGCCGAGCGCCAGCAGACCCGTACGCACTGCCTCGACGTCCACTTTACGACGCGCGCTGAAGAAAACGATATGCCGGATCAACCCAGCCTCCTCGACCGTTGGACCGGCGTTCTTTTGTGTCAGCGGGAGCGTGCCGTCAATCGGCAGGATGTCGCGTCGGCGAACCGTGGCGAAGAAGAGAAACTACACCATACTGGTTACATAGTGCACGACGCGGGTCACCTCCCTGATGGTCCTGTCGAGGTAGCGGCCTTGGTTGTAAATGCCGTCCCAGATCAGGAAGAAGGTGACGGTCGTGATGATGATGACATAACGCATGGCTAAAACTAGCGCATATGGGTGGTTGCAACCATAGTGATTCCGGCCCTGCTGGGACCCTCCCCGAATTTTAACGGTCTTTGGTCTGTCTGCTGCGATGCTTGCTGGCCAAACTGGCGCTACCGCTGCAGGCGGCTTGGAAAGATAACCCCGCTCGGCTTCGACGACCGCTTCAGGAATCATACCATGCGAAAACGGACGATCTCCCTCATTGCAGTTCTTGTCGCTGCAGGCGGCATCTGGCTCAACAACACTTCGCTGCTGTCGAGCCGGCCGGCCGTCACCCCTTCGGTGCTTGCCCATCGCGGCCTGGCTCAGGATTTCGACCGTACGAACCTCGGATCGGAAACATGCACGGCCGATCGCATGCTGACGCCGCGCCATTCCTTCCTCGAAAACACGATACCCTCGATGGAAGCCGCCTTCGCGCTCGGTGCGGACGCGCTCGAACTCGATGTCCATCCCACTACGGACGGCAAGTTCGCCGTCTTCCACGATTGGACGCTGGATTGTCGCACCAACGGCAAGGGAGAAACGCGCCGCCATGCGATGTCCGAATTGAAGACGCTCGATATCGGTTATGGCTACACTGCCGATGGCGGCAAGACCTTTCCGTTTCGCGGCAAGGGTGTCGGCATGATGCCGTCGCTGGATGAAGTCTTGCAGCGCTTCCCGAACCGGCGTTTTAATATCAACATCAAAAGCAACGATCCCAAGGAAGGCGAGATGCTGGCCGCCTGGCTCGCCACATTGACGCCGGCCGAGCGCGCCAATCTGACGGTCTATGGCGGCGACAGGCCTATAGAAGCAGTGAAGGCAGCGTTGCCGGACATGCACACACAGAGCCGCGCGTCCCTGACGCGCTGCATTCTTCGCTATGCTGCGCTCGGCTGGAGTGGCTACGTTCCGGATGCCTGCCGCCAGGGCATCTTGCTCATCCCCGTCAATGTCGCAAAGTGGATGTGGGGCTGGCCCGCCCGTTTTCTCGACCGTATGGACAGCGTCGGCAGCCGCGTCTACCTGCTCGGTCCCTATTCCGGCGGCGGCTTTTCACAAGGCCTCGACGACCCCGCCTCGATCGACCAACTGCCGGACGATTATTCCGGTGGGATTTCGACGGATGCGCTGGATCTGGTCATGCCTGCCGTCAAGCGGCGTTTCGCACCACCTGCCTGAAGAGGCTGCCTGCCTCAAACGGATCAGCCGTATCGGGACAGTATCTTAACGCTGAGACAGTTTCGAGCCGACGCTCAAATCCTCGCCTCAAAGAGTGATGCGGTATTTGGAAAACCCCGCTTCGCCCTCGCCCGCCGGCTCGATCTTCAGCGACTTCACTTGCGCAATAAATTCTCTCGCCTTGGCGCCGGTCTCGAACACGACGCTGGTTTCCGGCAGCGGCGCAAACGACCAGTTGGCATCCGCCGACGGGTTGATGGTGCCTTTGCTGACGATATAGCGCACGATCACGTCGCGGTTGGTGTCGGGCGCTTCGTAGATGATCTTCGAGGCATTGATCTCCGGGAAATTGCCGCCGCCGCCGGCCCGGTAGTTGTTGGTTGCGACGACGAATTTCCGCATGGGATCAATTGGTTTGCCGTCGAACATCAAGTCAATGATGCGGTTCGAGCCGGCGTTCACCAGCCCGCCCTTCGAATCATATTTCGGTGGCTGCGACAGGTCGATCCGGTAGGTGACGCCGTCGATCACGTCGAAATTATAAGACGGGAAGTCGGTGTTGATGAGCGCCTGGTCAGCTTTGCCCGGCTCGATCCGGTTGAAGATGCCGGCCGACATTTCCAGCCATTCCTTCACCTCTGCCCCCGTGATTTCGACGGCGCGCACCGTGTTTGGATAGAGATAGAGGTCGGCGACGTTCTTTATGGCGATATCGCCCACCGGAACGTCGGTGTAATAGTCTGCGCCGTTGCGCCCGCCCGCCTTGAACGGTGCCGCCGCTGACAGCAGCGGCATATCCTTCCACTCGGTGTTCTTCAGGATGTCCTTCAAGTACCAGGTCTGCGCCTGGCTGACGATCTGCACCGATGGATCGTCGGCGACCAGCGCAAAATAGGAATAGAGCGGCGCCGAGGTTTTGCCGACCGGCCGACGCACATAGGCAAGCGTCGCCTCGTGGTCCTGTTTGAGCGCGTCGACGATGCGCTGGTCGTCAGCGACGATCGGCTTGTTCGTCTTGTCGACCCGCTCAAAGATAGGCCTGGCCTCAGAGGTCGCCGAGACGATTTTCCATGTCGATCCGTCGCGCTCCAGCAACAGATCGATCAGCCCCATATGCGAGCCCCAGAAGCCGGCCATGACGGCGGGCTTACCTTGCAACGTGCCTTTCGCCGTATCGACGGCTTCCAGCGACTGAAAGTCCTTCTTGCCAGGGAAGACCAGATGCTGGTGGCCGGTGAACACAGCATCGATACCTTCGACGCCGGCAACGAAGAAGGAGGCATTCTCCATCATGTCGCCTTGCTTCACGTCGATGCCAGAATGGGAGAGCGCAATGATGATGTCGGCGCCTTCTTCCTTCATCTGCGGCACCCACGCCTTGGCCGCCTCGACGATGTCGCGCGTCTTGACGCTGCCCTCGAGATTTTTCAGATCCCAGACCATGATCTGCGGCGGCACGAAGCCGATGATGCCGATCCTGATCGGCTGCTCGGCGCCCGACCCGTCTTTGATCTTCCTGTCGAGGATGACGTAGGGTTTGAGATAAAGCTTGTCGTCGCGCGGGTTCGCGGCAAGCTCCGTGCCGCGGATCAAATTCGCGCAGACGAACGGGAAATTGGCACCGGCCAGCACCTTGTCCATGAACGACAGGCCGTAGTTGAATTCGTGATTGCCGAGCGTCGAGCATTCGTAGCCGAGCAGGTTCATGCCCTTCATCACCGGATGCAGATCGCCGTCCTTCATGCCCCTCTCGTAGGCGATGTAGTCGCCCATCGGGTTGCCTTGCAGAAGGTCGCCATTATCGATCAGCATCGCGTTGGTTGCTTCCTTGCGCACGGCTTCAATCAATGATGCCGTTCGCGACAGCCCCATCGTGTTGTTAGGTATGTCGGCGTAGTAATCGTAAGGCAGCACATTCACGTGGATGTCGGTCGTCTCCATAATCCTCAGATGCGCCTGATTGGCTTGAGCCCGGGCGGAGAACGGGTGCAGCATGATCATCGCTCCGCCGGCGGCGACGCCGGCGAGGAAATCGCGGCGTGAGACGAGGTGGCGCAATTGGGACATTCGTTTCTCTTTCTTCCACGACGTGACAAGTCCTGCCCGAAGCAAAGCTTCGCGCCGAAATCCAGCCGAGTCCAGAAGTCGATTCCATCAAGAGGAGGTGACGCGCTGATGAATGTCCGGCAGCGAACAATCAGCCCTTGTCGTCGTCGCCCTGGGTGATCAGCCGAGCGCTGCGCTGACCGGTGAAGTAGATCCATAGCCAGCTCAGGGAAACCGCAAGCCGGTTACGGAAGCCGATCAGGAAGTAGATATGCGCCAAGCCCCATAGCCACCAGGCAAGCCGGCCGGTGAGCTTGATCCAGCCGAAATCGATGGCCGCGGCGCGCTTGCCGATCGTCGCCAAATCGCCGTCATGCCTGTAGTGGAACGGACGTACCGTTGTGTCGCCGGCGAGCCTGGCCTTGATCGTCGCGGCGACGTGCCGTCCCTGCTGCTTGGCTGCGGGCGCGACGCCCGGCACCAGCCGGCCATCCGGCCGCAGGACGTGTGCTGCGTCACCGATGACGAAAATCTCCGGGTTTCCCGGCACAGTGAGGTCGGGCTCGACAAGCACCCTGCCCGCGCGGTCCGCTGCCGCGCCGAGCCATTCGGCGGCCGGCGAAGCGGCGACGCCCGCCGCCCAAAGAATTGTCCTGGCCGGCAAATGCCTGTCGCCGAAGACGACACCCTCAGCATCGCAGCGCGTAACCGCCCGGCCGAGTTCGACGGTCACGCCGAGTCGTTCGAGCGCCTTCATTGCATAATCGGAGAGCTCCGGCGCGAAATTGGCAAGAACGCGGTCGCCGGCCTCAATCAACACCACACGCGTCTCGCGCGTGTCGATGTTGCGGAACTCGCCGCGCATCGTGTCATGCGCCAGTTCGGCAATCGTGCCGGCCAATTCCACGCCGGTCGGCCCGCCGCCGACGATCGCCAGCGTCAGCAGTGCCTGGCGCTTGGCGGGATCGGTTTCCCGCTCGGCCTGCTCGAAAGCCAAAAGAATACGCCGTCGGATGGTGGTGGCGTCCTCCAGCGTCTTCAGGCCCGGCGCGAACGGCTCCCATTCGTCATGGCCGAAATAGGCGTGCCGCGCACCGGTGGCCAGCAGCAGCGTGTCGTAGGCGACCGCTCCGCCATCCTGCAGCAGCACGCGCTTGCCGGTGCGGTCGATGCCAGTCACGGTCGCAAGCAGCGTCGTCACGTCCTTGCGTTTGCGCAGGAGATGGCGGATCGGCCAGGCGACTTCGGAGGTTGCCAGCGCCGTCGTCGCCACTTGGTAGAGTAGCGGCTGAAAGAGGTGATGATTGCGCCTATCGATCATGGTGATGCGCACCGGCGCGCCGGTAAGTGCGCGGGTGAATTCGAGGCCGCCGAATCCGGCGCCTACGACGACGACGTGATGGTTGGCTGTGTTCATCTCACTCATCCCTCTCGCCAAGGCTGATGTAAGTATCCTTGTGCAGTGCAGCAATGCCTGCGCTGCACCTGCCTGGGACTCGTCGCCTGATGTCGTGAATACGCATGCTGCAGACTCATTCCCGGATATAGCCTACGTCCCGGATAGGACTTGGTCGGAACAGTATATTGCAGGTGAATCATGGCTAAGGATGAAGATGAAGGCTCGGGGCAGTACGCCTCGCCGCCTTGTTTTATGCACGAGCTCGATCCGGAGTTCCAAGCGCCGCTGTCCGAATGGACCGATGTCAGGCGCTGGCGCAGGGCCGAGCGCGAGCGGTTGATCGCATCCCGCCTTGCCGTTTCCGCCGACATGCGCACAGCCATGTCGCAGCGCATTGCCGATGGTCTCGATGCGGTGATCGGCGACATCGCCGGGCGCATGGTCAGCCTCTACTGGCCGTTTCGCGGCGAGCCGGACCTGCGCCCGTGGATGGAAACCGTTAACGCGCGAGGTGGCCGCACGGCGCTGCCCGTTGTCGTGGAGAAAGACCGGCCGCTTATCTTTCGCGCCTATACCCACGGAGACCGGCTGGAGAAGGGCGTCTGGAATATCCCGATACCGGCCGAGGGCGATCCGGTACTGCCCGACATCGTCATTTCGCCGATCGTCGGCATCGATCCCGGACATTTTCGCCTGGGCTATGGCGGCGGCTTCTTCGATCGCACGCTTGCCGCGATGCCGTTCAAGCCGCTGGTCGTCGGCGTCGGCTACGAGTTGCAGCGCATCGTGACCATCTACCCGCAGCCGCACGATATTCCGATGGACCGTGTGGTGACCGAGTCATTCAACGTTTAGGCGAGTTTGGGGCCTAGGCGAGTTCGGGGCCTAGGCTAGCTCAGGCTTCATTCCAACGGCCGTGCGATCGACGATTTCGCGCAAGGCAAAGGACGAATTGATCTTCGTCACATGCGGCATTGCCGAAAGCCACTCCTTGTGGATGCGTTCGTAGTCGACGAGATCCTTCGCCGCGATGCGCAAGATGTAATCATACTCGCCCGACATCAGATGGCAGGACAGGACGTTCGGGCAGCGCTTTATCGCCGCTTCGAAATCCGACAACGTTTTCTCGAACTGCCCGGACAGCGATATATGCACGATCGCCGTCATCTGGTGCCCAAGTGCAGCGTTGGACAGCCGGGCGTGATAGCCGCGGATGGTTCCGGATTTCTCCAGATTGTCCAGCCGCCGCGAACAGGCCGACTGCGACAGGCCGACCTTTTCGGCGAGCGCTGCATTGGGTATCCGCCCATCCTTCTGCAATGTCTCGAGAATGGCGATATCAATCCTGTCGAGCGGCATTTTTGCGGGTTCCTGCGATAATTCTACTGTTTCGCGCAACGATTATCGAACAGTAGTCTCGTAGGCAAGCGCATTCGCAAACACTTACCGAACGATTCGTGGTTCACTATCTCTAGACAGGGAACAGGCCCTAAAAGGGCCGGATCAGGAGAAAAAAGATGCGCGTCGGTTGCCCCCGGGAAATCAAGAACCATGAATACCGCGTCGGCCTGACACCGGGCTCGGTCCGCGAATATGTCGCGCATGGCCATGAAGTGCTGATCGAGACCGGCGCCGGCGCCGGCATCGGAGCCGACGACAACGCGTACCGCGCCGCCGGCGCCACGATCGCCAAGACGGCCGCCGACGTGTTTGCCAAGTCGGACATGATCGTGAAGGTCAAGGAGCCGCAGCCCAACGAATGGGTTCAGCTCCGCGACGGCCAGATCCTCTACACCTATCTGCATCTCGCCCCGGATCCGGAGCAGACCAAGGGCCTGCTGGCCTCCGGCGTCACCGCAATAGCTTACGAGACCGTCACCGACGAGCGCGGCGGCCTGCCGCTCTTGGCACCGATGTCGGAAGTTGCCGGCCGCCTGTCGATCCAGGCGGGGGCCACGGCGCTGCAAAAGGCCAATGGCGGCCGCGGTGTGCTGCTTGGCGGCGTGCCCGGCGTGCTGCCCGGCAAGGTCACTGTGCTCGGTGGCGGCGTCGTCGGCCTGCATGCTGCACGGATGGCTGCCGGGCTTGGCGCCGACGTCACCATCATCGACCGCTCGATCCCGCGCCTGCGTCAGCTCGACGATATCTTTGGCGGCCGCGTCCACACCCGCTACTCGACCGTCGAGGCGCTGGAGGAAGAATGTTTTTCGGCTGACATCGTCGTCGGCGCCGTGCTGATCCCGGGGGCAGCCGCGCCCAAGCTGGTGACGCGCGAAATGCTCTCGGGCATGAAGAAAGGCGCCGTGCTGGTCGACGTCGCCATCGACCAGGGCGGCTGCTTCGAGACCTCGCACGCCACCACCCATGCCGAGCCGACCTATGCGGTCGACGGCGTCATCCACTATTGCGTCGCCAACATGCCGGGTGCGGTGCCGGTCACATCGGCCCACGCGCTCAACAATGCGACGCTGCACTATGGCCTGCAGCTCGCCGACAAGGGCCTCAAGGCGCTGGTAGACGACCACCATCTGCGCAACGGGCTGAACGTCCACAAGGGCAAGATCACGAATCGCGCAGTGGCCGAAGCACTCGGTTACGAGCTGGTCGAATCAAAGGCCGTTCTCGCGGCCTGATTTCCAACCGTTTTTTCCGGATGAGTCGCCGATGCCGTCGGCGGCTTGCTTGTTCACAGGCAATTTTCACGGTCTACAGCGGATTTTTCCCGCATCTGGTGCCCGTTTGATGCAATGTGCTCTTTCTGTGGCTCTTTTGTTACAGCCGCCACAATGAGCCGATGCTACGTAGATGCAGGGTTCACTAGAGGCAGGGCAATGATCAGCAGAAAATTTACGAAATCTCTTCTTCTCGGCGCAGTTTCCGTTCTGGCGCTTGGGTCGGTTGCTCATGCCGCCGACGTGGTCGAACCAGTCGTCGAGA